>DASZMK010000117.1:0-41409 GCA_035551855.1 Solirubrobacteraceae bacterium | reverse complement strand
TACGTCGACGACCTGCGCACGTCCGGCGAACGCCACGTCGCGTTCGTCCGCTCCGACTGGGCGCACGCCCGGATCACGGGCATCGACGCCGATGAGGCCCGCGCGCTCCCGGGCGTGCACGTGTTCACCGCCGCCGACCTCGACCTGCCCGTCTACCCGGCGCCGCCGTTCATCGGCATCGACGAGCGCATGTTCCGCCCGCTTCTGGCCACCGACCGGGTCCGGTTCGTCGGCGACATCGTCGCCGCCGTCGTCGCCGACACGCGCGAGGCCTCCGTCGACGCCGCCCAGATGGTGATGGTCGACTACGACCCGCTCCCGGCGGTGACCGACGCGCGCGAGGCGGTCAAGGACGAGACGGTGATCTATGAGGACGTCGGCACGAACATCTGCCTGCGCCATCCCCCGGAGCAGGTCGACGAGCACATCTTCGACGGCTGCGAGGTGGTCGTCTCCGGCTCCAACGAGAGCCCGCGGCTGCTGGCCTGCCCCATCGAGCCCCGCTCCACCCGCGCTGAGTTCGGCGAAGACGGGCGGCTGACGATCTACCTCTCGACCCAGACGCCGCACCAGGACAAGATGATGCTGGGGCTGCTCCTCGGTCTCGAGCCGGAGCAGGTGCGGGTCATCGCTCCGGACGTCGGCGGCGGCTTCGGCGGCAAGGGTCTAGACGTGGAGGACGTGCTGATGGGCGCACTGGCGCGCGCCACCGGCGCACCGGTCCGCTGGACCGAGACCCGCAGCGAGCACATGGTGGCCATGCACCACGGCCGCGCGCAGTGGATCGACTTCGAGATCGCCGGCGACCGCGACGGTCAGGTCAAGGCCCTTCGCCTCAAGATCCTCCAGGACTCCGGGGCGTATCCCAGCATCGGCTCGTTCCTGTCCCATCTGACGATGATGATGTCCAGCGGCGTCTACGCGATTGACAAGATCGAGGTCGACATCACCGCGGTCGTCACCAACACGACCTGGACCGGGCCGGTCCGCGGCGCCGGCCGGCCGGAGGCGACCCAGATGCTGGAGCGGGCGTTGGACATGTTCGCGGCCGAGATCGGCATGGACCCGGCCGACGTGCGACGCCGCAACTTCGTCCCCACGGACACCGAATGGCCGTACACGACCGCCGTCGGCACGACCTACGACATCGGCGACTATTCCGGCGCGCTGGAGCTGGCCCTGGAGCACGCCGGCTATGAGGAGCTGCGGCGGGACCAGGAGCAGCGCCGGTCCGAGGGAGCGGTGCGCCAGCTCGGCATCGGCTTGAGCGTGTACGTCGAGATCACCAACGGGATCGGCGAGGCCGAGTTTGGGGCGGTCGAGATCACCGAGGACGGCGGGGCGCTCGTCCGCACCGGATCCTTCTCCCACGGCCAGGGCCACGAGACGACGTTCGCCCAGATCGTCGCCGAGCGCACGGGTGTGCCCGTGGAGAAGATCCAGGTGATCGCCGGCGACACCGACAGCGTGCCCCGGGGCACCGGAACCTACGGGTCCAAGTCGACGCAGATCGGTGGGGCCGCCGCCAGTCAGGCGTCGGTGCTGCTGGTCGACAAGGCCAAGCAGCTGGCGGCCGACCATCTCGAGGCGAGCGCGGACGACATGATGCTCGACGTCTCCGCCGGCCGGTTCCACGTGGCCGGGGCACCGGAGCCGGCCCTGAGCTGGAGCGACCTGGCCGGCGAGCTCGCTCAGGTGGGTCGCCTGGCCGAGCTCGCCGCCGAGACGGATTTCCAGCCCGCTCAGCCGACCTTCCCGTTCGGCGCGCACGTGGCGGTCGTGGAGGTCGACACCGAGACCGGAGCGGTGGAGCTCACGCGCCTCGTGGCCGTTGACGACGCCGGCACCATCATCAACCCACTCGTCGCCGAGGGCCAGGTGCACGGCGGAGTGGCGGCCGGCATCGCGCAGGCTCTGTACGAGGAGGTCCGCTACGACGAGGACGGCAACCCGCAGCACGCCAATCTCGTCACCTACTGCCTACCCGCCGCGTCCGACCTCCCCGGGTTCGAGCGCGTGTCGATGGAGACGCCGACCCCGGTCAATCCGCTCGGGGCGAAGGGGATCGGCGAGTCAGGCACCATCGGCTCCACCCCCGCCGTCCACAACGCGGTGATCGACGCGCTGAAGCCGTACGGAGTGCGCCACCTCCAGATGCCGGTCAACGGCGAGAAGGTGTGGCGCGCCATTCACGGGCGTGAGGCGAGTTAGCCCGGCTTACCGGGTGACTCGCATCAATGGCGGCTACAGCAGGTCGAGCAGGTCGGCGACGCCGGCGACGGCGGCGGTGGGGCGGCGGCGCTCCGGAACGCTCGCGAGGTCGATCTGGCCGCTGATGCCGCTGCGCACGAGTACGGTCTGCGAGCCGCCCATCCGCCCCAGGGCCACGTCCATCCCCAGGTCGTCGCCGATGACCGCGACCTCGGCGGTGGGCACGCCCAGGCGATCCCGGAGGGCGGCCACGGCCGCACGCGACGGCTTGCCCAGCACGCGGGGCCGGGCTCCGGAGACCTTGGCGATCGCCGCGGTGATCATCGCGCCGCGGCTGAAGATGATCCCGTTCGTGCCGGCGTAGCCCCGGACGTAGCTGCCGGTGAACAGTGGCGCGCCGCGGGTGACGGCGCGGGCCGCGCGATCCAGCGCGGCCATCTCCACCGTCGCAGGCGGCTGGGCGACGAACACCGCGCGGGCGTCGTCCGCATCGGTCACCGCCACCCCCGCCCGGGCCAGGTGCTCGCGGACCGGCTCGGTTGCGAACGCCAGCACGGGATGCCGCTCCGGATGGCGGCTCAACCACGTGGTGGCACTGTCGACCGGCGTCAGCAGCTCATCGTCGCTGACGGGAAGGCCGTCCTCGCGCAGGCCCTGGGCGATGCGCGGCGACGGCACATGGCTGCCGTTGGTGAAGAGCACGAGGCGACGGCCGGAGGCGCGGATCCGCTCCAGCACCTCGACCGCCCCGGGCTGGGGCCGGCCCCGCCCGTCCGGGCCGCGATGCACGAGCGTCCCGTCGATGTCGAACATGAACCCGCGAACCTCGTGGAGGCGGAGGTCGCCGTCACGCACCGGCGGCCTCCTCCCTCTGGCGGGGGCGGCGGCGCCAGACCACACGCTCGTCGTCCTTGACGATCTCGACCCGTGCCAGCGCCGGCCGGCGTTCCAGCTCGGCCAGGAGGTTGACGAGAGGCGACCGCCCCGGCCGGGCCGCCGGGAGCCGTGCCCGGCCGCCGGAAGCGACGCGGTCGCGCTCGGCCACCATCGCGTTGACCTGCTCGGCGGGCATCGTCAGCCGGAGCAGGAGCTCCTCGTCGGAGATCCGGTGCCCGAAGCGCTCGCGCGCACCGTCGAGGCTGAGGGGCTCGAGCTCGGCGAGCGTCCTGGCCTGCGGTCGGGCCAGGACCCGGTCGGCGATCTCCTGATCGACCGGCGCCGGCGACGCGCCGTAGTGGCCGAGGAAGTAGCGGACGGTCTCGTCGGAGACGGTGCGCCACCGCTCGCCGTCGATGACGTTGTGCGCCGCCTGGCTGGCCACGAACTGCGAGACCGGGGTGACGATGATGGGGTAGCCCATCTCGGCGCGGACGCGGGTGACCTCCTCCAGCACCGCGTCGAACAGCTCCGGGCGGCGCATCTCGGCGAGCATCCGCCGCGTGGTCGTGACCATGCCGCCGGGAAGCTGATGGCGGTAGTAGGCGGCGTCGAACTCGCGCGGTGCGCCGGCGGGCAGACCCCTGGCCCGGGCCAGCTGGGCGAAGTGCTCCGTGACGATCGCCTGCTGCTCAGGATCGAGTCGGTGGCCGAAGCCGGAGGCCGCGAGGTCGCGCACCGTGCTGAGCACCTCCGGCTGCGATGTCCCCCGGGCGAGCGGTCCGGACGCCGTGTGGAGAACCCCGAAGCCGGCGCGCACGCCCTCCAGGTAGACGAGCGGCGCGAGGCCGATCGTGCAGTGGCTGTGCAGCTCCAGTGGCCGCTCGCCGGCGGCGGCGAGCAGCGGCGGCCCCAGCTCGCGCACCGCGTCCGGGGTGAGCAGGCCGCCCGGGTCCTTGAGGTACAGGCGATCCAGGTCAGCGCAATCGGCAAGCGCGGCGGCTCGCTCGGCGTAATAGGCGTGCGTGTGGATTGCGCTGATCGAGTACGTGAGCCCCACCACCACCTCCTCGACGCCGGCGGCCCTGACCATCGCCGCGAGCCGCCGGATGCGGACCGGATCGTTGGACGGGTCGGCGATCTGGATCCGGCGGATGCCGTTGCGGGCGAGGAGCCGGAACGCGAGATCCATCACGTCCTCGTTGGCCGGGACCCAGGAGATGAAGCGCATCCCCGGGGTGATGAGGCTCAGCGGCGTGTTCGGCATGGCCGCGCTCACCAGCCGGATGCGCTCCCACGGGTCCTCGTGGTGAAAGCGCACCGAGACCGCCATGTGGGTGCTGGAGGTGAAGTCGGCGGCGTGATAGCCGACCCGGTCGAGCACCGGCGCGACCGCGAGCACGTCCGGCGTCGTCAACCCGGTGGCGCTCCACAGGCTCTGGTTCCCGTCGCGGGTGGTGGTGTCGACGAACTCGATCGCCTGGTTCATCACATCAGCCGCTCCAGCCAGTCTGTCGTCACCCGGCAGCCGCGGAAGTCCGGGTGGTCGAGCACGCTGATCAGCAGCGCCCGGTTGGTCTCGACACCCTCCACATCGAGATCCTCGAGCGCGTCGAGCAGGATGTCGGTTGCCTGGTCGCGATCCTCCGCGTGGCCGATCAGCTTGGCGAGCAGCGAGTCGTAGAAGGGCGGGACGGTCGCGCCCGGCTGGCAGTGCGTGTCGACGCGCAGGCCGGAGCGCTCCGGAACCGCGAACAGCGAGAGCGTGCCGGGCGTCGGCCGATACCCGTGCGCCGGGTCCTCGGCGTTGAGGCGGCATTCGATGGCATGCCCGTCGAAGGTGATGTCCTCCTGGCCGACCGCCAGCCGCAGGCCGTCGGCGATCTGCAGCTGCATCGCCACCAGGTCGAGCCCGGTCACCGCCTCGGTGACCGGATGCTCGACCTGGATGCGGCAGTTGACCTCCAGGAAGTACGGCTCGCCGGCGGCAGCGTCGACGATGAACTCGGCCGTGCCCAGGTTGCGGTAGCCGATCCGGTCGGCGACGGCCACCGCCGACTCGCGCAACCGGTCCCGGGTGGCGTCCGGCAGCGCGGGCGCCGTGGCCTCCTCCACCACCTTCTGAAAACGGCGCTGCACCGAGCAGTCGCGTTCGCCCAGGTGCAGGATGCTGCCGTGCTCGTCGGCCGCGATCTGCACCTCGATGTGACGCGCGGATTCGATCAGCCGCTCCAGGTACACCCGGGCGTCGCCGAACGCCGCGGCCGCCTCGCTCCGCGCCAGAGCGATCAGCTCCCCCAGCTCCTCGTCGTTGCGCACGCGCTTGATCCCGCGACCACCTCCCCCGCCGGCCGCCTTGACGAGCAGTGGGTAGCCGATCTGCGCGGCCAGGGCGCGCCCCTCCGCCTCGGTGGCCACCTCCCCGCCGGCAAGCACCGGGGCACCCGCCTGGGCCGCCTCCCGGCGCGCCGCCAGCTTGTCGCCGGCCAGCTCGATCGCCTCCGTCGGCGGCCCCACGAAGATGAGCTCGTTCTCCCGGGCCAGCCGGGCCAGCTGCGGGCTCTCCGACAGAAAGCCGTATCCGGGATGGATGGCATCACAGCCGGTGCCCAGCGCGGCCTGGACGACGGTGTCGGCACGCAGGTAGCTCTCCGCCGCCGGTGCCGGGCCCAGGCAGACGACCCGGTCGGCCTGGTGGGCGGCCATCCCGTCCATGTCGACCGCCGACGCGCCGACGACGGCCTCCAGGCCCAGGGCGTGGCAGGCGCCGACGATCCGCACGGCGATCTCGCCGCGGTTGGGGATGAACACGCGCTTCATTCCGGCTTCACTCGGAACAGCGGCGCCCCGTACTCGACCAGCTGAGCGTTGTCGGCGATCACCTCGGCGACCGTTCCGGTCACGCCGGCGGGTACCGAATTCATCATCTTCATGACCTCGATGATGCACACCGTCGTCTCCGGGATGATCCGGCTGCCGACCTCGACGAGCGGGTTCGCCCCGGGAGACTCCGCCCGGTAGAACGTGCCGAGCATCGGCGACGGAATGGTGACGAGCCCGTCATCGGCGGGCGGCGCCGAGGCAGCGGCGGGTTGGGGTGCGCGCTGTGGGGCTGCTCGGGATGGTTGGGGCGCCCCGGACGGCGCAGCTCGGGATGGTTGGGCCGCCCCGGACGGTGCACCCCCACCCGCCGACCCCTTCGTCACGTGCAGGGAGAAGCCATCGGTCTCGATGCGGAGCTCATCAAGGTCCGACTCGTCGATGATCCGCAGGATCTCCCGGACGTCGTCGTCGGTGAGCGCCATCAGCGGGCTCCGAACTTCTTCATGACGAGTGCCATCGCGGACGCCGGTGCCGACGTCGGCTCACGCGGAGGCAGCCCGGTGACCGGGCGGGACTGGAGCACGTACAGCGTGCCACCGCGATCGATCGCCCACTCCACGTCCTGGTGGGAGCCGAAATGCCCCTCGATGCGCTTGCTCACGTCGACGAGCGCGGCCACCTCGCCGCCACCGAGGCAGCGGGCCGTCCGCCGCTCGGCGCCGACCGGCACCCGCATCGCCCCACGGCCGCCGGCGGCCGGCAGATACTCGATCACCTTGTCGTTGACGTGCTCGCGCACGACGTCGCACGTGACCTTGCTGACGAGGTAGTCATCCGGGGTCACCTCGCCGCCCACCACCGCCAGGCCCAGACCCCAGCTGGCCTCGATCGCCACCATGCTGGGGTCGCCCGACACGGGGTTGCAGGTGAACATGACGCCGGAGACGGCGGCGTCGACCATCAGCTGCACGGTCACGCCCATCGCCGGCCGGCGGGCTGCGTCGCCGCCGAGCCGGGCCCGGTAGCTGATGGCCTCGGCGCTGTACAGGCTCGCCCAGCAGCTGCGCACGGCGCTGCAGATGTCGTCGACCCCTCGCACCCACAGGTACGTTTCCTGCTGGCCGGCGAACGTCGCCTCGGCGGAGTCCTCGCCAAGGGCGCTCGAACGGACCGCCACCGCGGGAACGTCCTCCCCCGCTCCCGCCGGCAGGCCCCCGTACTGCACGCCCACCTCTGTCCGGACCGCATCAGGAACGGGCGCGGAGCGCATCCCCTCGGTGATCACGCGCGCCGCCCGCGCCAGCGCCTCGACGTCCCCGGCGCTCACCCCGGCGAGCGCACCCGCCGCCCGGTCCGCGAGACCGGAGCCCTCCAGGAACTCGTGGAATGCGCTCGTGCTCACGGCGAAGCCCGGCGGGACGGGAATGCCGGCGCGCAGGAGCTCTCCCAGGCCGGCGCTCTTGCCACCGTACCGCCCGGCGTCGGCACCGCCGAGCTCGTCAAGCCTCCGGGTGTGGCCCATCACGCCTCCCCATCAGGGTCACCACCCCCGCCGACCCGTCGACGCGGATCATCTGCCCGGTGCGGATCTGCGACGTGGCCCGCCCCGTGCCGACGACCGCGGGCAGGCCGTACTCGCGGCAGACGATGGCGGAGTGGGACATGACGCCGCCGACGTCGGTGACAGTGGCCTTGATCTTGGCGAAGATCGGCGCCCACGCGGGCGATGTGCTGCCGCAGACGAGAATCTCGCCCTCGCGCACGTCGGCGATCTCGCTGACCGAGCGCACGACCCGGGCCACCCCCTCGGCGATACCGGGCGACGCCGCGGCACCGTTCAGCGACGAGCCGCCCTCCCGCTGGCGCGCCCACTCCTTCACCCGGTCGGTGGTCACTCCCCACAGCATGATGGTCATCGGGTCGGTGATCTCGTCCGGCTCCACGCCGAGCGCCGGCGGTGGCGTCCATTGCGCCAGCCGCTCGAGCAGCTCCCTGCGGCGGGCGGCGATGGGCGGCCAGTGCTTGGGCCCAAGCGGCACCCCGCCGGTCGCCCACGTCAGCACCAGCTCGTCCAGCGCGGTCGCCACCTCGTGGCGCGAGAGCTGGAAGATGTCCTCGGGGTCCTCGAGGAAGTCATGGGCCGCGAGCAGGGCGCCGAACTCGCGGACCTTGTTCCACCAGCGTGTCAGGAACCAGTAGTCGCAGTAGAACTTGTGCTCCTCAACGTACGGGAAGACGGTGCGTGACAGTGCCAGCAGGTCCCGCCACGGGCCCCGCACCTCGTCCGGCAGGAGCGCGCCGTACTCCTGGGCCAGGCGCTCGCGCTCGCGCTCGATCTCCTCCGTCGGTCGCTCCACCTGCTCGCCCGCGCGGATGGCGTTGACGTGGCCGATGATCGACGCGTACGGGATGCTCGGATCGTCAAGCCAGCTGCGGTAGTAATGGGTCAGCCCGTCGCCGGTGGCCATGTTGAACCACGGGTCCTTGATCTTCTCGAGCTCGGCCAGCCAGTCGCGGCCGGCGTCGGTCTGGGCGAGCTCCCCCTCGATCTCCTCCGGCGTCCGGCCCTGAGCGAAGGTAGCCTCGATGCCGGCTTCGAGGGCCAGCCGCGCCAGGCGCCGCAGCTCGGCGTCCGGCTTGAACAACAGGACGTCGATGCCGGCGACCATCTGGGCGATGTGCTGGTCCGGGATGTCCGGGAGGTTGGTCTTGCACAGCTCGGCGAACGTCGCGTAGGCGCCGTAGCCCAGCAGGAGGAACTCGAAGTGGTGCTGCCACATGAGGTCGCCAAGGCGCAGGCAGCGGCCGTAGGCCTCCAGGACCTCGTAGCAGGCGGTGTTGCGCCCCTCGGAGAAGGCGATCTCCTCCGGCTCGTACTCCGGGAGCTCCGGGACCTCGAGATCGACCAACTCGGCGATCAGCGCCTCCATCTTGGCCTTCCACTTCCCGTAGAGCTCCGGCCAGTTCTCGTAGTAGTGGCCGGCTCGGCGCTGGAAGTAGCCGGCCCGCTCGGCGATCTTGTCCGGATCGGTGACGGGGTTGCCGGAGATGTAGACGTACCCGTTGACGACGCGGTAGTCGATGCCCATGGCCGGCGGCACGGCGAACACGCGGTTCTGCCATGCGCCCACCGCCTGGTACGGCGAGTCGATGCAGATCACGTCGAACGCCGGATGCGGCGTGGGGAAGTGCATCGAGTTCCAGAACCAGAACCGGTTCTCGTCGCTGTCGCGCCGGCGCTCGTCGAACAGCGCGTAGTAGGGGTACATCTCCTCCCAGCCCTCGCAGCCCTCCGGTGCGGTCACCGCGTACGGGCTGGGGAACGAGCCGGTCTGTGCCGTTGCCGTCATGTCTTTGACTCCTCCTCGGCCGCGGTCTCCATGCCACGGCACGCCCTGGCTTATACGGGAGCCCGTCACCTCAAGTCAACCTGCTTGACCCTCAGCGCGTCCCCGTTTGCGCACCGGCGCTCGCCGCCGGGCGACATTTCCCGGATCCAGACTCCCGGCGCGGCTCGTCGCCGAGCATGGGAGGCATGTGCACCAGGATCCGGCGTGCAGCAGGCGACACGTTCTGCACGCTCCAGGGACACCGTCAGCGTCGGGCAACCCACCGCGCTGATCGGCAAGAACACGTGCGCGCGCTGGCTGGCCGCACCGCATGGCCGGCGTTAGCGTCCGCCCCATGAGTCAGGTGGAGCTGATCGCGCTGTACTGGACGGTAAGCGGCCCCGTCGACGTCCACTACGGGCGCGAGTGGAGCACGTTCGACTGGCGCGACCGGTGCGCCCACGCGGCAGGGGTCGGCTTCTCCGGCCTCGGCCTGTGGCACGCCGACATCCGCCACCAGCTGGCGAGCGGCCGGACCCTCGCCCAGATCAAGCAGATCTTCGACGACGCCGGGCTGCGCCACCTCGAGGTCGAGTTCCTGGCGGACTTCTTCGCCGCGCCCGGGACTCCGGAGCGCGCCGCGTCCGACGAGCTGCGCCCGCTCCTGCTCGACGCCGCCGCCGCCTTCGACGCCCACCACATCAAGGTCGGCAACATCCCGGGGACGCCGTGCGAGCTCGGCCGGCTTACGGAGGAGTTCGCCGCGCTGTGCGACGAGGCCGCGGAGCGCACCGACGCCAGGGTCGCCTACGAGTTCATGCCGTTCGACGTCAACGTGAACACGCTGGACGGTGCGCTGACGGTCGTCACCGACGCCGGTCGCCGGAACGGCGGGCTGGCCATCGACACCTGGCACATGAGCAAGCTCGGCATTGCACCGGACGAGATGGGGCGGATCCCGCAGGAGTACCTGGCCTGGGTCGAGCTGTCGGACGGCAGCTTGGAGGATCTGGCGGATCCCGTCGACGAGGTCATCAATCACCGGAACCTGCCCGGGGAGGGCGAGTTCGACATTCCCGGCTACGTGGACGCGCTGCGCGATGCCGGTTACGACCAGCCCTGGGGCGTCGAGGTGCTGTCGGCGGAGCTGCGCCGCCTGCCCATCGAGCAGGAGTTCCAGCGCGCGTACGAGACGACCGCGGCGCAATTTCGCGCTGGTGTGGCCTGAGAGAGCGAGAGGAGCAGCAGTGAGCACAACCGACGTCGCCGCGCTGGACGACGAGCGCCTGGTCTGGATCTTCACCCAGATGCTGCGCATCCGGGAGTTCGAGGAACGGGTCAAGCGCACGTTCGAGGAGCACCCGGGCGTCATCCGCGGCCATACCCACCTCGCCGACGGCGCCGAGGCGTCGATCGTCGGATCGGTGGCGACGATGGAGCCCGGCGATCAGCTGATGGCGACGTACCGGTGCCACGGCTACCCCATCGTGCTCGGCACCGACACCGGGGCGATGATGGCCGAGATCTACGGCCGTCGCGACGGGCTGTGCGGCGGCTACGGCGGCTCGATGCATCTCGTCGACCCTGAGCGGGGCTTCCTCGGCACCTCGGGCATCGTCGGCCAGGGCATCCCGCAGGCGACTGGCGTGGCCTTTGCCGCGCAACTGCGCAAGCAAGGCCAGGTCGTCCTGTGCTTCTTCGGCGACGGCGCCTCCAAGCAGGGGGCATTCCACGAGTCGCTCAACCTGGCCTCGCTGTGGAAGCTACCCATCGTCTACGTCATGGAGAACAACAACTACAACGTGGGCACGCGCTCTGACCAGGAGGACGCCAACGCGGCCGCCGGCGAGCCGCTGTCGGTCAAGGCCAGGGCCTACAGCATGCCCGGCGTCACCGTCGACGGCGGCGACCCCGTGGCCGTCTACGAGACGGTGCGAGCGGCCGCCGGCCGCGCCCGGCGCGGAGAGGGCCCGACGCTGGTCGAGTCCAAGGTCTACCGCCTGTCGGCTCACGGCAACCTCATCGCGCCCCCCGGGGTGCCGCTGCACTATCCGGAGCACGAGGCGATCACCGTGTTCGGGAACCGCGAGGAGTACGAGGCCGCCCTGCGCGGTGACCCGGTGCCGCGGTTCCGCATGCGCCTGGTCGAGCCGGGGACGCTGAGCGCCGAGCGCGCCGATCAGATCGCCCAGCGGGCTCGCGACGAGATGGAGGCGGCCGTGCGGTTCGGGCTTGACAGCCCGTTCCCGGAGCCGGAAGCGGCCACCAACCACGTCTACGCCTAGGAGAGGACCCATGGCACGAGAGATCCCCTATATCGCCGCGGTCGAGGAGGCGCTCCACCTGGAGATGGCCCGCGACGAAACAGTCCTCTTCTACGGCCAGGATGTCGCTCCCAGCGAGGACGACAAGTGGCGTCAGGCGTTCGGGTCAGACCGGGTCCGGGTGAGCCCCATCTCCGAGACGGCCGAGATCGGCATGGCCGTCGGACTGGCGCTGGCGGGCTACCGGCCGGTGGTCGAGCTCCTCATGTCGGAGTTCATGCTCGTGGCGATGAACCAGGTCGTCAACGAGGGGCCGCGCCTGCGGTACATGAGCGGCGGGCGGGTGAAGGTCCCGCTCGTGCTCAAGGCCGGGTACGGGTTCACCGCCGGATGGGCGGGCCAGCACACCGGCTCCATCTACAGCATGTTCTGCGGCATCCCGGGGCTCAAGGTGGTGGTGCCCTCCACGCCGGCCGATGCCAAGGGCCTGATGGCGAGCGCCATCCGCGACGACAACCCCGTCTGCTACCTCATGCACTACCTGCTCGTGCTGGAGCACGGCGACGTGCCGGAGGGCGAGTACCTCGTGCCCCTGGGCGAGGCGGCGATCCGCCGCCCCGGCTCCGACGTGACGATCGTGGCCACCGGCTGGACCGTCGGCAAGGCGCTGGAGGCGGCCGAGATGCTGGCGGAGGAGGGGATCGACGCCGAGGTGATCGATCCGCGCACGCTGCAGCCGCTCGACATGCCGACGATCCTGGCATCGGTGGAGAAGACGGGCCGCGTGGTTCTCGCGGACCAGGCGACCCGGCATGCGTCCGCCGCGTCGTTCATCGCCGCCGAGATCGCCGAACACGGGTTCTCGTCGCTCCGGGCGCCCATCAAGCTGGTGACCGCGCTCGACGCCACGGTGCCGTACAGCGAGCCGATGGAGGCGTACGTGCTGCCCAACGAGGCGAAGATCACCGGCGCCGTGAGGGAGGTGCTCGGCACCGCCTCGGCGGTGGCCTGAGCTGTCACCCGTGCCGGGACGGAAGGCCAAGGCCGCGGCCGGCGCGACGGCCCCGGCGCTCGACGCCGGGACGGCGTACGACCTGCTCGCCACGATGTGGCGGATCCGCCGCTTCGAGGAGCGGGTCGCCGCGCTGCACCACAGCCTCCTGGTCCACGGGCTCATCCACCTGAGCATCGGCTCCGAGGGCGTGGCCGCCGCCGTCTGCCGTCAGCTGCGCGACGACGACGCCGCCTACAGCGGCCACCGTGCCCACGGCCACGTGCTGGCCAAGGGAGCACCCATGGACCGGGTGATGGCCGAGTTGATGGGCCGCTCCGCCGGGCTCTGCCGCGGCCTGGGCGGCTCGATGCACCTCGTCGACACCGCACATGGCCTGATGGGCGCGACCGGCGTCGTCGGCGGGAACATACCGATGGCGGCCGGGAGTGCACTGGCGGCGAAGATCCGCGGCACCGACCAGGTGACCGTGATCTTCTTCGGCGACGGGGCCGTGCAGGCCGGGGTGTTCAACGAGACGGTGAATCTCGCCACCCTGTGGGAGCTGCCGCTGATCTTCGTCTGCGAGAACAACGGCATGGCCGAGTTCACGACCCGGGCCGAGCACACGACGGTGGAGAGCGTCTGCGACGTCGTCTCGCCGTATGGGTTCGACCGCCAGGTGGTCGAGGGCGCCGACGTCGAGGCCATCTGGAGCGCGTTCGGCGGCTATCTGGCGAGGGCGAGGGCCGGAACCGGGCCGTTCCTCCTCGAGTGCCGGACCCACCGCCGGCGGGGCCATTACGAGGGTGATCCGCTCGCCAGTCGCAGCGCGCTCGACGATGAGGGGTGGGCCAGGCTCGATCCGATCGCGCAACTCGAGGCCACCGCCAACAAGCGCGGCTGGATTGATCAGCAGCGAGCCCGGACGATCACCGCTCAGGCCGACGTCGACGTCGATCGCGCCATCGAGGTCGGTCGGTCCAGCGAACCGCTGACGCCGGCGCAGGCCGCCGGCCTGGTGTACGCGTAGATGGCCGAGCTCACCTATGTGAAGGCGATCAACGTCGCGCTGTCGCAGGCGATGCGCGACGACGACCGGGTGATCGTGATCGGCGAGGACGTCGCCGAGGGGGGGCCATATCTGGCCACCGCGGGCCTGGCCGACGAGTTCGGCCGAGCGCGCGTGCTCAACACGCCCATCAGCGAGAGCGCCGTCTGCGGCGTCGCCGTCGGCGCCGCGCAGGCCGGGCTGCACCCGGTCGTCGAGATCATGTTCATCGACTTCATCACGCTGGCGCTCGATCAGCTCGTCAACCAGGCGGCCAAGGCCCATTTCATGTCCGGCGGCCAGCTGTCGGTGCCGCTGGTGCTGCGTACGCAGGGGGGCGCCGGGGGCCGCGCCGGGGCCCAGCACTCGCAGAGCCTCGAGGCGTGGCTGGCCCACATCCCGGGGCTGAAGGTCGTGATGCCGGCGACCGCCGCCGATGCCGCGGGCCTGCTGCTCAGCGCCATAGTCGATCCCAATCCGGTCGTGTGCGTGGAGAACAAGTCGCTGTACTTCCGCCGCGAGCCGGTCCCGGAACCGCTGCGACCGGTCGCGCTGGGGCGCGCGCACCACGTGCGCCGCGGTGGCGACGTGACTATCGTCGCCCTCTCCCGGATGGTGGGCGAAGCGATGGTCGCCGCCGAGCGCCTTGCCGCCGACGGGATCGAGGCCGACATCTTCGACCCGCGAACGCTGGTGCCGCTGGACCTGGATCCGATCGCCGACTCGGTACGGCGGACCGGCCGCGCGGTCGTCGCCCATGAGGCCGTCCGGACCGGAGGCCTCGGCGCCGAGCTCGCCGCCGAGCTCCAGGCAGCCGCCTTCGACCACCTCGACGCGCCGATCCAGCGCGTGGGCGCGCCGTTCACGCCCGTCCCGCTCAGCCCTGCTCTGGAGGACGCCTACCGGCCGGACAGCGACGCGATCTACGCGGCGGCGCGCCACGCGGTTCAGTGGGCCGACACCGAGGACCCGGTCCCCATCTCCGAGGTCGCGCCGCCGTGATCTCAGGCGGGATCAGGCTCAGGCGTCGATACCGGCGCCGCATCCGGGAGCGAGATCAGCGACGCCCCCGGCATCCGCTGCAGGACGTCCCGGTGCTCGACGACGATCTCGAGGTTGGACAGCGCCAGCCTGGCGTGTTCCCGAGCCAGCCCCTCGGCCCGCGCTCCCTGACGGCGCTCGATCGCGTCGATCAGGTCGGCGTGCTGGCGGTGGGCGATGATCAGGATGTCCCGCGACGCGGGCAGCTCGGCCTCGGCCAGGATGAACGCGCTCGGCCCGGCGAACGGCAGCGCGGAGATCCCGTCCAGTGCCCGCGTCAGCAGTGGGCTGCGCGCCATCTTCATCAGCCGGGCGTGAAAATCCTCGTTGAGGTGCAGGTACCGCTCGAACGATTCGTAGTCGGCGCGGTGCACGAGCGCCCTGATCGTCTGGTTGGTGGCGACCAGCCCCGCCAGCTCGCGTGCCGGCACACCCCGCTCGGCGGCGAAGCGCGCGGCCGTGCCCTCCAGCACGCCCCGCAGCTCGATGGCGTCCCGGACGTCGCCCTGGGTGAACTCGCGGACGACGTAGCCCCCGGCGGGCAGGCTCCGGAGCAGCCCCTCGTGCTCGAGCTCGGCGAGTGCCAGGCGCAGCGGGGTGCGCGAGACGCCGAGCAGCGCCACCAGCGGCAGCTCGGACATGCGCGCCCCGGAGGAGAACTCTCCGCTGAAGATCATCTCGCGCAGGCGCAGTACCGCCTTCGTGATCTGAGTTCGATGCGCTGGCCGGGCCAATTCGATCGCCGTACCCGCGAGAGACCGCCGCCGGAACTCGCTCGTCCGAGGGGCGGCCTCGAGGACGGCAGGCAGTCTAGTGGCGACCTCGCCTTGCATGCAACACCTCCCTGCCAGGACGGGCCACCCCGCGCCCAGAGGCCGATTATGCGCCGGTTAGCGCCATCTTGCATGCAGGAGCCACCCCGACTACTATGCCCCCAGCCCTCGCGCGGAACTCGAGGCGCGGCCGGACACCTTTGAGGAGAGGAGAGCCGTGAGTACTTATCACGTCGTGCCGCGAGCGAGGGGCCTTCTCGCGTTCGTCGCCATACTCGCGCTGCTTGCGCTGGCGGGATGCGGCAGCAGCAGCAGCAAGAGCTCGAGCGCGTCGGCGGGCGGCGGCGGCTCGTCCAGCTCGGCGGCCAGCAGCGGGTCCGGTGCGACCAGTGTCGACACGTCGTCGTGCGGTTCCAAGCCGGGCGTAAAGGCGACCGGGACGCCGATCAACATCGGCACGATCGACACCCACCAGCCGGGAACCGACTTCACCGACGGGCCGAACATGATCACGGCCTACTTCAACTGCGTCAACGCCAACGGCGGGGTCAACGGCCACCCGCTCAAGCTCTACGTTCAGCTCGACCAGAGCCAGCCGTCGCAGGTGGCCGCGGCGGCCAAGCAGCTGGTGCAGGGCGATCACGTCGTCGCCATCAACGGCGTCTTCGACCTCCTCGAGTGCACGATCAACCAGTCCTACTGGAAGTCACTGGGGATCTACGAGATGGACGCCGGGATCGCCCCTGAGTGCTGGTCGACGCCCAACAGCGCCGCCGTCAACATGGGGCCGCGGTACAGCTCCGACGGCGCGGTGCAGTACGCGCTGGATCAGCTCCACGCCAAGAAGATCGTGTTCGTTCAGTCCAACGTGCCCGGAACCGGCTACATCGCCGCCGGCCCGGCGGCGCTGGCCAAAGCCTCCGGTGTGCCGATCACCGCGATGACCGAGAACGTGCCGATCACCGACGCCAACTCGGTGGCCCTCAACCTCGTCAACGCAGCCGGTCCCACCGGGTCGGTCGTCCTGAACTTCACGCCGCCGGAGGCGCTGGTGATCCTTCAGGCCGCTCAGAAGCTCGGCCTCGAGGACCGCGTGAAGTCATGGGGATGCTCGACGCCGTGCAACACCGACTTCCTGGCCAAGGCGCTGGGACCGAAGTGGAATCACAAGCTGTTCGTCAACGCCGAGCTGACCGACCCGGATGACCACAACGGACCGGAGATGCAGCTGTACAAGGCGATCCTCGCCAAGTACGGCTCCAGCGTCGCCGGCGGGGTCGGCTCGTTCAGCCAGATGGGGTTCGTCCTGGCGAAGTTCCTCACCCAGGCGCTGCAGACGGTCAAGGGCCCGTACACGATGGCGAGCGTCAACAAGGCGATCGTCGGCATCAAGAACTACAAGACCGAGATGTTGTGCGACCCGTGGACGTACGGCAAGGTGGGACTGCACATCCCCAACCACACCGACTACACCACGACCCCTGAAAACGGCAAGATGATCACCGTCCAGGGGTGCTTCAATATCTCCACTGCCGACCCGCAGATCGCCCAATACCTCAGCGCGGCGAAGGCGGCCGGGGTCTCAACTGGACAGTGAGAGGATCCATGCGAGCGGGGCGTCGAGCGTAGGCCAACATGCATTCGTTGCTCCTCATGGCACTGTCACTGCCCAGCTGGCAGAACGAGCAGCCGTTTCTCGTCACCGGGCTGGCCCTGGGAGGGGTCTACGCCCTCTCCGGCGTGGGCATGATCGTGCTCTACCGGACAACCGGGGTGCTCAACCTCTCGTTCGGCGCGGTGGGGGCGTTCGGCGCCCTGATCGCGTGGCAGCTCATCAATCACTCCGGCATGAACCAGTGGCTGGCGTACCTGATCTGCGTTCTGTTCGCCGGCGTGGTGACGCTCCTCTACGGGATGGTGTTCGGTCCACCGCTGGCGCGGCGCGACCCGCTGGTCAAGACGACGGCGACGCTCGGCCTGACGCTGATCCTCCTGGGCGCGATGGACCTGTTGTGGACCTCGAGCGGCGGCGCGTCCCGGGCGATCACGCTGCCGACCGACAACCACGGCTTCATGATCGGCCAGGTCCAGGTGACGACGACCGACGTCATCGGACTGGCCATGGGCGTGGTGATCACGGTCATCACCACGGCGTTCCTGCGCTTCACCAAGCTGGGGACCGCCATGCGGGCGATGGCCAATGACCGCGAGATCACCGCCACCCTGGGCGTGCCCGTCCGGCGCGTCGAAGCCGCCGCCTGGTTCGGCTGCGGGGTGCTGTCAGGTGTGGCCGGGATCCTCCTGGCCGACCTGGTGGCGCTCGACGCGACCACATTGACGTTCCTCGTCATATCATCGCTGGCGGCGGCCCTGATCGCCCGCCTGAGCTCGGTCGTCGTCACGTTCGTGGCGGCGATCGTGGTCGGCGTCGTCGATGCGGCGCTCACCCCGGTCACGTCCCTGAGCAACTACCGCGACATGACGCCGTTCGTGCTCGCGGCCGTCGCCCTGCTCGTCCTCAACCGGCGGCGCGTGCTGTCGCTGGCCCGCCAGGAGTTCTGATGGCGGAGACCGCCGAGCTCACGAGCGCCGCCCACTCCGCCTCGCCGCCGTCGGCACCGCCCCGCGTCGAGCGTGACCTGCTCGTCCGGATCGCAGTCATCGCGATCGCCCTGCTGTTCGTCCTCATCGGTCTCCCGCAGATCCTCAGCCTCTACTACATCGATGCGATGACGCAGGTGGCCGTGTACTCGGTCGTCGCCCTGGGCCTCGGCGTGCTCGTGGGGCGCGTCGGCCTCGTCTCGCTCGGTCAGGCGGCCGTGCTCGCCATCGGCGCGTGGGTGGCCGCCCGGCTCCTGTTCGCGACGTCGTTGCCCTACGAGGTGGTCCTCCTGGCCTCCGGTGTGATCACGATGCTGCTCGGCACGCTGGTCGGCCTGCCGGCGCTGCGGATGCGCGGCCTCTACCTGGCGCTGATCACCCTCATGCTGGCGGGCGCGATCACCGTCGTGCTCTCGTCGCTGAACTTCCCCAACGGCGGCCACGGCTTCAGTGGCTACAACGGCAGCCAGGTCCACATCCCGCCGATCCGCCGGCCGGGAATCGCCACGACCGATCCCGCGTACTTCCGGTACTCGGTGATCGTCGGCATCCTGATGTTCCTGCTCGTGCTGGCGCACGTGCGCACCCGCCCCGGCCGGGCATGGGCCGCGATCCGCCAGAGCGAGCCGGCGGCGCTGGCGGCCGGGATCAACACGACCCTGTACAAGCTCTGGGCGTTCGCGCTCGCGTCGTTTGTCACCGGGGTCGCCGGCGGCGTCCTGGCCGGCGCGGTCCGCTACCTGTACTCGATCGACTTTCAGACCCAGGACTCGATCATCCTGCTCGCGGTCGTCCTGATGGGCGGGGCGTACAGCATCTGGGGGGCGATCGTCGCCGCGCTGTTCATGCAGCTGTTGCCGGCCATCCTCAACGACATCGGACTCTCACCGGACTGGCTGACGATTCTGTTCGGCATCGGCGTCCTGCAGGTCCTGACGACGGCTCCGACCGGGATCGTCGACCAGCTGCCCAAGGACCTCGCCCGCCTGGGGCGGAAGATCGGCGGCCTGGCGCGCCGCTCGCCGGCCAGCGAAGGCCGGGCGCCATGATCGAGGTCTCCGGCCTGACCGTGCGCTTCGGCGGTGTCACCTCGCTGGACGGCATGGACGTCACCTTCGAGTCCGGAACCTGCGGGCTCATCGGTCCCAACGGTGCCGGCAAGACGACGTTCTTCAACGTCCTGAGCGGGTTCGTGCGCCCATCCGGAGGAAGCGTGCGGGCGTTCGGCGAGAACCTGCTGTCGATGGCCCACTTCCGCCGTGCGCGCTGGGGCCTGCGCCGGACGTTTCAGACCGAGCAGGCGATCGAGGATCTCTCGGTGTTCGACAACGTCGGGATGGTCCACGAGCACTCCAAGCTAAATGGCGCCTCGCGGCGGGACGACGTGCTGGGGGCGATCTCGATCGTCGGCCTCGGCGCCGTCGCCTACGCGAAGGTCCGCACGCTGGGGACGGCCGAGCGCCGGCTGGTCGAGGTCGCCCGCGCGATCGTCGGCAAGCCGCGCCTGGTCCTGCTCGACGAGCCCGCCGCCGGCCTGCCGGACGAGGAGACGGCGCATCTCGGCGAGGTGATTCGCGGGATCCCGGACCACACCGGAGCGATGGTGATCCTCGTCGACCACGACATGAGCCTCGTGTCCGCCTGCTGCAGCCGGACGGCGGTGCTCGACTTCGGGAAGATGATCGCCGCCGGCCCCACCGCGGAGGTCCTGCGCGACGAGCGCGTGGTCCGGGCGTACCTCGGCACGGAGGAGGTCGCATGACCACGGGCCCGGCCGCCCCGGCGCCCCCGGCGTTGAGCCTGCGCAACCTCGTGGTGCCGCGCGGTGGCCGGGATGTCGTGCGCGGCGTCTCGATCGAGATCCCCGCCGGTGAGGTGACCGCGCTGCTGGGCCCCAACGGCGCCGGCAAGTCGAGCATGGTGCTCGCCGTCGGTGGGGTGCTGCCCCTGAAGGCGGGCGAGGTGATGCTCGGTGATGTGAACCTCGCCGGGCGCCGAGCCGAGCGCATCCGGCGCGCCGGGCTTGCCATCGTGCCTGAGGGCCGCCGTCTCCTCCCGGACCTGACGGTGGAGGACAACCTCCGGGTGGCCACCTATTCCCTCCCGGCGACCCAGGCCACGACCGGCCGAGCGCGCGCCCTGGAGATGTTCCCGGAGCTGGAGAAGCGGATGGGCAACGCGGCTCGTGCCCTGTCCGGCGGCGAGCAGCAGATGGTCGTGCTGGCTCAGGCGCTCGTCTCCGAGCCGAGGTTCGTGATCATCGACGAGCTCTCCCTGGGCCTGGCCCCGGTGGTGGTGCAGCGGCTGATCCCCACCATCCAGCGGGTGGCGGAGTCAGGGATCGGCGTGCTGCTGATTGAGCAGTTCGCCACCGTCGCGCTGGGGATGTCCAACCGCGCCTACGTGATGGAGGGCGGCCGGATCCAGTACGCGGGCGAGGCGAGGGAGCTGCGCGAGAAGCCTGAGCTCCTGCACTCCGCCTATCTGCTGCGTGGGGGTACCAACGGGGGCGCGGTCGTCGGCGAGAGCCTGCCGGCCGGCGGATGAACGCCGGTTCGGCCGCCACCCATCTCGCCGGCGGACGCCGGACGAAGCCCCCGTTCCGGGCTGACCACGTCGGCAGCCTGCTCCGCCCCCGCCGTCTGCTCCAGGCCCGGGACGACCGCGCCGCCGGCCGGATCTCCGACCCCGAGCTGCACGAGATCGAGGACGAGGAGATCCGCAGGATCGTCGGGATGCAGCGCTCCGTCGGTCTCCAGTCCGCCACCGACGGGGAATTCCGGCGCGGCTCGTGGCACATGGACTTCATCTACCGGCTCGGCGGCGTCGAGAAGGCAGGGAGCGACATCGAGGTCAAGTTCCGCAACGCCGACGGAACCGTCGACTTCCGCCCGGCAGCCATCTCCGTCAATGACACGGTGCGCCTCGACCGGCCGATCTTCGCCGATGACTTCCGGTTCCTGCAGGGCATCACCGGCGACGGCATGACTCCGAAGCTGACGATCCCCTCGCCCAACATGGTCCACTACCGCGGCGGCCGCGCCGCGCTGCACCCGTCCGTCTACCCGGACATCGAGCCGTTCTGGGCCGATCTGGCCGCCGCCTACGCCGACGAGGTCCGGGCGGTCGCGGCGCTCGGCTGCGAGTACCTCCAGCTCGACGACACCACGCTCGCCTACCTCAACGACCCGGCGCAGCGCGCGGCGCTCGCCGCCCGGGGAGACGATGCCGAGCACCTGCACGAGACGTACGTGCGCAACATCAACGCGGCGCTCGCCGGCCGGCCGGAGGGACTGACGGTCACCACCCACCTGTGCCGGGGCAACTTCCGCTCGTCGTGGGCGGCCGAGGGCGGCTATGACTACGTGGCCGAGGCGCTGTTCGCAGGTCTCGATGTCGACGGCTTCTTCCTGGAGTACGACGATGCCCGCTCCGGAGGGTTTGCGCCGCTGCGCTTCGTCCCGCCCGGCAAGATGGTCGTGCTGGGACTGGTCACGACCAAGCGGGGCCAGCTGGAGAGCCGGGACGAGCTGCGTCGCCGAATCGAGGAGGCGGCCAGAATCGTGCCGATCGAGCAGCTGTGCCTGTCACCGCAGTGCGGCTTCTCCTCGACCGTGGAGGGCAACACGCTCAGCTACGACGAGCAGGTCGCCAAGCTGGAGCTGGTCGTCGAGACCGCGGCCGAGGTGTGGGGGTAGGGACGCCGTGCGCGCCGCGGTCGCCGAGCGGGTCGGTTCGATGCGGGTGGTCGACCGCGCGGAGCCGCCGGCACCCGGGCCGGGTGAGGTCGTCGTCCACCCGGAGGCGGTGGGGATCTGCGGGTCCGACTACAGCTTCTTCTCCGGGCACATGTCCGACGCGGCCGGCGGATCGCAGTTCCCCCGCGTCCTCGGTCACGAGGTCGGCGCCACGATCGCGGCGGTCGGCCCGGACTGCCGTCCGGGCCTGGCGGTCGGCGGGCGGGTCGCGATGCTTCCGATCAGCTCGTGCGGCCGGTGCTACCCGTGCCGGGTGGGCCGGCCCAACGTGTGCGTCGACTTCCAGCTGGTTGGCATCCACGTCGACGGCGGGATGCAGGAGCTGTTGACGCTCCCCCAGGAGCAGGTGTTCGCCACCGGGGTCTCTGACGGAGCGGTGGCGGCGATGGCCGAGCCGGTTTCGGTCGCGGTCCGTGCGGTGCACCGGGCCCGGATCGAGGCCGGCGAGCGTGTCGTGGTGCTGGGGGCGGGACCGATCGGCCAATGCGTGGCCCTGGTGGCCGGCGAGCACGGCGCCGAGGTCCTGCTGGTCGACCCGCAGGAGCGCCGGCTGGAGCTCGCCCCATGGGTTGGCGCCGAGGGGCTGGCGTGGAACGAGGCGGGGGATGTGGTGACGCGCGGGCGTGAGTGGGCCGGTCTGGACGGCCCTCCCGTCGTCGTCGATGCCACCGGCGTTCCGGCCGCCCTCCGGGCGATGATCGACATGGTCGCCTCAGCCGGGCGGGCCGTCCAGGTGGGCATGTCGCCTGATGAGGTCTCGCTTCGGATCGGCAGCCTGACCGAGAAGGAGCTCGATCTCCTGGGGGTGTGCTGCTGTGGACGAGACGACTTCACCGAGGCGGTGGGGGTGGTCGAACGCCACGCCGACGTGGTCAGGCGGCTGGTCAGCCACGAGTTCGCGCTGACCGAAGCACCGGAGGCGCTGCGCTTTGCGATGAGCAATCCGACGCAGGTGATGAAGGTGGTGATCCGAGGTGAGTGAGGCGTTCGATTACGTCGTCGTCGGTGCCGGGTCGGCCGGCTGCGTGCTGGCGGCCCGGCTGAGCGAGGACCCGGATGTGCGCGTCGCGCTGCTCGAGGCCGGCGGCGAGGACGCCGCCCCGGAGATCCGGATCCCGGCGATCTTCCCCGTCATGTTCAAGACCGAGCTCGACTGGGACCTGTTCGGCGATCCGGAGCCGGGGATGGACAACCGCCGCCTCTACCTGCCGCGCGGACGGATGCTCGGCGGCTGCAGCTCGATCAACGCCATGATCTACGTCCGCGGCAACCGGCTTGACTACGACGCGTGGGCGGCGGCCGGCTGTTCCGGGTGGGCGTATGCCGACGTGCTCCCGTATTTCAGGCGCTCGGAGGACAACCAGCGGGGCGAGGACGCATATCACGGCGCCGGCGGCGCGCTGACCGTGTCCGACAGCCGGTCGATGCAGCCGCTGGTCGACGCGATGATCGAGGCGGGACGCCAGGCCGGCCACGAGCTCAACCCGGATTTCAACGGCGCCCGCCAGGAGGGCGTCGGCCGCTTCCAGCTGACCCAGCGCGACGGCCGGCGCCTGAGCACCGCCGACGCCTTCCTGCACCCGGCGCGGTCACGGCCGAATCTGTCGGTCCTGACCCACGCGTATGCGCTGAGGGTTCTCTTCGAGGGCGACCGCGCCGCGGGCGTCGAGATCTCCCGCCACGACCAGGTGCAACAGATCCTCGCCGAGCGCGAGGTGGTCGTGTCGGCCGGCGCGTACCACTCGCCGCAGCTGCTGATGCTCTCCGGCATCGGACCGGAGGACCAGCTGGCGCCGATGGGAATCAAGATCCGCGAGACGCTCCCGGTGGGCATGAACCTCCAGGACCACTGCATGGTCAACCTCAACTACACCACCGACGAGACGTCGCTCTTCGACGCGATCTCGCCGGAGAACTTCGCCCTGCTGGAGTCCGAGGGGCGGGGCCCGCTCACCTCCAACATCCCGGAGGGAGCCGGCTTCTTCCGCGCGCGCCGGGGGGTGCCGGCGCCGGACATCGAGTTCCACTTCGCACCGGGCATGCTCTACGACCAGGCGCTGACCGCCCCGGAGGCCGGCGGCTACGCGTTCGGCCCGGTGGTGATCAAGCCGACGAGCCGCGGGCGGGTGATGCTGCGCTCGCCCATGCCGACCGCCAAGCCCCGCGTGGTGTGCAACTTCCTCACCACCGAGGAGGACCGGGCGAGCATGCTGGCCGGAATGAAGCTGGCGATGGAGATCGCCGAGCAGCCGGCGCTCCGGGCGGTGAACCCCAAGCCGTTCCGCGTCCCGGACTCGCCGGCGGACGCGGACCTGATGGCGTTTGCCCGCCGGGAGGGGATGACCGTGTTCCACGCCGGCTCCACGTGTCCGATGGGGGCAGTCGTCGACTCGGAGCTGCGTGTCCACGGCTGTGACGGGCTGCGCGTCGTCGATGCCTCCGTGATGCCGGAGATCACGCGCGGGAACACGAACGCGCCGGTGATCATGATCGCGGAGCGCGCCGCGGATCTCATCCGCACCGGAGCTCAGGCGCGGACGGCGGCGGGGGTGGCGTGATGCAGGTGCTCGATGAGCCGCGAGCTGAGTTGGTGCGGTCGGTGTGCGAGCTGATCGTGCCCGGGTGCGCGCGGGTCGGCGCCGAGGTCTACGTCGACGCGCTGCTGGCCCGGATGCCGGCTGATGACCGGGCCGCCGTGGTGGCGGCGTTCTCCGCGCTGGGCGGCGCCGCTTCCGGGGGGGTGGACGCCCTGCGAGACGTCGAGCTCGCCCCGGAGTTCCAGCTGGTGCGGGCCCTGGCCTGCGAGGCGTTCTACAGCGACTTCGTGGCACCGGGCGCCGCCGGGCCCGGGGCCTGGGAGGAGATCGACTTCAACTCGCCGCTGGCGACGCGGCTGCACAAGGACTGGTCGTACCTGGGGGTGACGGGATGAGTGACCGGTATGAGGTGGTGGTTGTGGGGAGCGGCGCCGGCGGCGGGGTCACCGCCGGGGAGCTGGCCGACGCGGGCCGGAGGGTGCTGCTGCTCGAGTCCGGGCCGCACCGGACCGCAGCCGACTTCACGCGCTGGGAGGCGCACGCCTCGCATGACATCTGGTGGCCGATTGCGATGGCGGAGCCTGCCGGTTCCGGGACGCCTCCGCTGCCCCTCTTCCGCGGGCACTGCGTGGGCGGTACCACAACGATCAACACGAAGGTCGCGCTCCGTCCCACCGCGCAGGACTTTGAGAAGTGGCATGCCGCCGGGGGCCTGGCCGGCGAGAACGGCGCCCCGTTCGGCGCGGCCGACCTGGACGCGCACTTTGAGCGGGTCGAGGCCCGGCTGGGCGTCCGCGAGCGCTCGGACTGGCAGCAGTGCGTGCGCACGGTGGTGCCCGGCTTCGAGGCGCTGGGGGCCGGGCTGGAACCCGTGATGTCGTACACCGACCACAACTGCATGCGCTGTGGGTCGTGCCTGCAGGGATGTCCGACGAACGCCGGCAAGAGCACGATGAGCACCTACATCCACCCGCCGTGGGCGGAGGGCCGGCTGGAGCTGCGCGCCGGTTGCCGGGTGACGCGGGTGGTGATTGAGGACGGTGGGGACGGTCCGGTGGCGGGCGGGGTCGAGTACGTGGACGGTGCCGGGGTGCGGCATCTCGTGGAGGCCGACGTCGTGGTGGTGGCAGCCGGCGCGCTGGCGACCTCTCAGCTGCTGCTGCGCTCCGGGGTGCGCGAGGCCGGCGGCGGCTCGGCCTCCGGCGCGCTCATCGGCCGGTGTGTCGGCTTTCACCCGGCACGGCTGGTCGAGGGCCTGTTCGACGAGGTCCAGGATGCGCACATGGTCTATCCCATCACCGCGCATTGCATGACGTTCCAGCGCGATGAGGATGGTGGCTTCATCGTCGAGGCGGCGACCGTGCAGGATCCCATTGGCTTTGCCACCGCCCTGAGCGACGAGCGGGGAGTGCCGCTGTGGGGGGCCGAACTGACCGAGATGATGCGCCGGTACCGGTACTTCACCGGCCTGCTGACCATGGTCTCCGACGAGAACCATGGGATGGCGTGGATCGACGAGCGCGGCCGCGACCGCTACTCGTATCAGTGGAGCGAGGCCGAGCAGGGGCGCAACCAGCGATCGCTGGAGTTCGCCCGGGAGGTGCTGCTCGCCTCCGGCGCCAGGCGCGTGCTCCAGACCGGCCTGCTCAGCACCCACATCCAGGGCGGCTGCCGGATGGGCTCCGACCCCGAGCGCTCGGTGCTCGACGCCCGCGGCGAGTCCCATGACGTGCGACGCCTGTTCGTCGGCGACGGCTCGGTGCTCCCGTGCACCCTCTCGGTCAACCCCTCGCTGACGATCATGTCGCTGGCGAGTCGACTGGCCGCGTACCTCGCCGGCGGTGAGCACGGGTACTTCAGCCGAGTCGGAGCGCCCTCCACGCCCGCCCCCGTGTGACGCTCGCTCTGCCCGGCGTCAAACACCGGCTCCGGGCTCGAAGACCTCGGCAGATGCAGGGGTGACGGACGGACGTCGCGGGTGGGTCCGCGGGTCTGGCTACCGCCTCGCCCGCGCCGCACGATGCCCACGCCCCGGGCAATCCGCATCCAGCGACCTGCACGACGCGCCAAATCCGGGCACCGCTCGCTGATCTGGCGCCTTCCGGAGGCTGTGCCTGCACGTGGTGCCAGATCATCCGCCGCGTTCGGGATTTGGCGCACCCTGCACGGCCTGTTTCCGGTGCAACGCCCACGGACGGCGGGTGAGGCCCGCGGGGCCGCCCACCCGTCCTTCGTTGCCGCCGTTCGTCGTGCGAATGGCCCTCGGCGGGGACGGATGGCTTTTGACGACTCCGCCCCCGCCACCCGGCGGCGAATGCAGCCCCCACCTACGCCCGCGGCGCGAACACCAGGTCGACGAGGATCGCCACGGTCCCGGTCACGCCGATCACGATCGCCATCGGCAGCGCGGAGTGGCTTCCCCCCAGGCCGACGAGCGGCGCCACCAGCGCGCCGGAGCCGAACTGGCCGAGCCCCAGCAGGGCCGACGCCGCCCCCAGCATCCCCTCCTGCCCGCCCATGGCCGCGGCGATCCCGTTGGGGAGGACGAGGCCGTTGGCCGACAGCAGCACGAAGAAGCACACCAGCAGCGGCACGAGGCCGGCCGACGTGACGATGACGACCAGCGTGGCGACCGAGGAGACCGCGGTGCCGATCAGCCCCGCACGCATCAGCGGGCCCGGCCCGGTGCGGCCCACCAGCCGCGCGCTGATCTGCGAGAACAGGATCAGGCCGGCGGAGTTGACCGCAAAGACGACGCTGTAGAGCTGCGGCGAGAGGCCGTGGATGTTCTCCAGGACGAACGACGAGCCGGAGATGTAGGCGAACATCGCCGAGAACGACAGCGAGAACGAGACCAGGTACGGGACGAAGCGGCGGTCGCGCAGGAGCCGGCGAAACGTGCGCAGCGTCGCCCGCAGCCCGCCGCCGTGGCGCTCGGCCACCGGAAGGCTCTCGGGAAGCCAGGCCCACGCGCCGGCGAGCAGCGGGACGCCGACCACGGCGAGGATCATGAACACGCCGCGCCAGGAGGTGAACAGCAGGGCCTGCCCCCCGAGCAGGGGCGCGCATACCGGCGCCACCCCGGTGATCGCCATCAGCAGCGAGAACATGCGCGCGGCGGCGGTGCCCTCCGACAGGTCACGCACGACCGCCCGCGCGATCACGATGCCCACCCCTCCGGCCATGCCCTGGATCAGGCGCATGACGACGAGGACGGCGATCGACGGCGCGAGCGCGCACAGGACCGAGGCGGCGATGTAGGCCAGCAGCCCCGCCAGCAGCGGCCGTCGCCGTCCCACCGTGTCGCTGACGGGTCCGGCCACGAGCTGACCCAGTCCGAGCCCCAGCATGCATCCGGTCACCGTCAGCTGACCGGTCGACGCCGGCGCGCCCAGATCCCGCGTCAGCGCCGGCAGCCCCGGGATGTACATGTCGAGCGACAGCGGCCCAAACGCCGACAGGGCGCCGAGGATGACGACCTGGCGAGGACGCGGCCGCCGTGCCGCGGTGGCCGCTATTGGTCGTGTCGCCGGGGTCGCGATCGGCCCCCACCCCCGTTCGTCACCGGTCAGGCAACCGCAATCTCGACCAGCAGCGGCTCGCGGCGCGCTTCCAGGCTCGGCAGCACGTCGTCGAAGCACTCGATCAGCTGCTCCTGGGTGCTGACGTTGATCGCCGGGCAGCCGAGGCACCGGGCGATCCCGGCGATGTCGATGGAGCCGAACGCCGGCCACGCCGCGCTCGCGTTCGCGGCGCGTGCAAGACCGTCCATGACCGCGTAGCTGCCGTTGGCCATGACGATCAGGAGGACGCCCACCTCGTAGTGAGCGGCACTCCAGAGCGCCTGGACGGCGTACATGGACGAGCCGTCGCCGACGATGCCGATCACCGGCCGGCCCGGATCGCCCATCCGCAGGCCGATCGAGCCGGCGACGCCGAAACCGAGGGCGCCGTTGCCGCAGGCGAGAAAGCCGCCCGGTTCGCGGATCGGCACACGCCGGTAGAGCTCCGGCTGGCTGGACGGCGTCTCCTCCACAATCAGTGCGCGCGCCGGCAATCGCTCGGCCAGCGCGCTGTAGACGTGGCCGGGGGTCAGCGGCTCGCCCGGACCGGGTGGCGCCGGCGCCGGCGGACGCTGCAGCGGCGCCGGCGGCTCGGTGTCGCGCTCGGCCACCTGGTCGGCGAGCGCCGCGCACGCCTGCCCGACCGGGGCGATGATCGCCAGCGCGCACGGACTGCGGTGGGCCTCGGCCGGATCCTCGGTCAGGACGGCGACACGCGTCCCGTCGGCCACCATCGGCCCCGGGTCGTCGAACAGGTACAGCCGGAACGCGTTGGTACCGACCGCCAGGACGAGATCATGCGGGGCGAGCGCGTCGCGCATCTGGCTCCGGCGCCACGGCAGGTGGCCGGCGAACTGAGGATGGTCCTGCGGAAATCCGGCCGCGCGCGCGAAGGACTCCTGCCACACCGGGCATCGCAGCCGCTCGGCGAGCGCGACCACCGCCGCCCAGCATTCCTCCGCTCCGTCTCCGCCCCGGCCGACCACGAGGGCCGGCGAGGCGGCCCGATCGATCATGTCCGCCAGCTCCCCCACGTCGCCGGCGGCGACCGTCGCGCTTCGGATCGTCCGCTCCGGCCAGCCCGCCGCGTACTCGTCGGCAGGTTCGAGCCAGTCGCCCATCGGAACCACCACGATCGCCGGGCCGCGGCCGGCCACCGCCTCGTTGTAGGCGCGCGCGATCGTGCCCGGGACGTCCTGGGCGCGGGCGGGGAGGCACGACCACACCGGGTAGTCGCCGGCGAGACGCTCGAGCGACCGCCCCGTCAAAAACGGCTCGTAGGCGATCTGGCGGCGGTCCTGCTGGCCGACGAGGATGACGAGCGGGACGCGCATGTCCCGGGCGTTGGCGATCGCGTTGACCGCGTTGCCAAGCCCGGCGGCGGTGTGGAGGTTGACGAGCGCCGGCTCGCCCCGGACGAGCGCATATCCGGTGGCCATGCCCACAACCGGACCCTCGTGCAGGCCGAGGACGAAGTGGATATCGGCCGGGAGTCCCGTGAGGAACGGAATCTCCGTGGAGCCCGGATTGCCGAAGATCGTCGTCAGGCCGAACCGCCGCAGGACGTCGAACGCTGCCTCACGCACGGTCCGGGCTGTTCGCACTGGCTGGTTTCGATCGTCTGTCGCGGGCACAGGTGTGCGGTGCGCTTCGTCGATCATGCGTTGGAGCGAACTCAGTGCGCCCTCCGCGGCCAACGCTATCACGGTACGCTTTGAGAACAAGCGGTCACCATGCGTACAGCCGGCGGCGCAGCCGTTTTGACGCAGACCGCTCCGGAGGGAGCTAGGAGAACGCGAGTGTCGCACGAGGGACTGCGAAGTCTGGCCTCATCCGCCTCGACGACGGCGGCCGCCCGCAGCCGGACCCCGACCGCACCGGCCGGGCCGGCCGGGCCGGCCACCGATCCCGCCGACCTGGGGGTCCTCGAAGCCTCGGCACTCCTGCGCGCCCGCGAGCTGTCGGCACGGGAGCTGACCGAAGCCTGCCTGAGCCGGATCGACGAGCGCAATGGCGGCGAGCCGTCGCTGGACGGCGACCCGGAGGCGATCAACGCCTGGGCTCGCGTCTACCCGCAGCTGGCGCGCGAGGCGGCAGCCGCCGCCGATGACCGACTGGCGGAAGACGGTGAGGAGGTTTCGCCGCTGTGCGGGATCCCGATCGCACTCAAGGACCTGTACAGCGTTGCCGGCCTTCCCGTGACGGCCTCGAGCCGCGTGCTGGCCGGACACGTGGCCGATGCCGATGCCGCCGTCTGGTCACGTCTGCGCCGCGCCGGGATGGTGCTGCTCGGTCACACGCACACCCACGAGTTCGGCGCCGGGGGCACAACCGACCAGGTGGGCAATCCGTGGGCTCGCGACCGGGTCGCCGGTGGGTCGAGCGGCGGCAGCGCCGCGGCGCTCGCCGCGCGGATGACGCCCGCGGCGCTCGGGACGGACACGTGCGGGTCGTTGCGGATCCCCTCGGCCTGCTGCGGGACGAGCGCGATCAAGCCGACCCACGGTCTGCTCCCGGTGGCCGGGCTCATCCCGCTGGCGCACACCCTCGACCATACCGGGCCGATGGCGCGCACCATCGCCGACTGCGCGGCGCTGCTGGAGGGGATGACGCACCCAGGACCGGAGCTCCCGCCGGCCGCGCCGGCCCGCACGCCGGCGCCGTGGATCCCGTTCCGCCGGCGTGAGAGCGACCGACCGCTCGAGGGCCTGACGGTCGCGGTGACCGATCGCACCGAAGGCCTGGCGGTCGATCCGGAGGTCGCCGTCGCGTTCGAGACCGCACGTCGCGCCTGCGAGCACCTCGGTGCGCGTGTTGTCTTCACACCGGCACCATGGACGCTCGATTGGGACGACCTCAGCCTGGTGCTGCTGACCGAAGCCTGGAACTATCATTCCCAGCACGCCGCGCGGGCCGACCGCTACCGCCCGGCGATCGCCGAGTTCGTGGAGGCCGCAGCCGGCTTCACCGACGCCGCCGCCTACCTGGCAGCGCAGCAGCGGCGCGCGGCGGGCGCCGCAGCCTGGCGCCGGTGGTTCTCCGAGCGGCGCGTGGACCTGGTGCTCGAGCCGACGCTCCCCATCGTTCCCTACGAACGCGGGCCCGGCTACGAGCGCGGCCACGCCGGCGGCGCCGGCGACCCGATGATCGCCCTCACCGTCCTCTGGGATATGACGGGGATGCCGGTCGCGACGCTGCCGGTCACCTGGCAGACGAGCGTCTCCCTGATCGCCCCACGCCGCGCGGAGGTCTCGCTGATCCAGGCGGCGATCGATCTGCAGGAGCACGAGCTCGGGATACCGGAGTGGGAGCCGCCTGGGAACATCCCGTCGGCCGGCACCGAGGGTTCGAAGACGCGACCGGCGGCGGGTACGGAGGGTTCGAAGACGCGACCGCCGGCGGGTACGGAGGGTTTGGAGAGACGATGATCGGCGACATCCTGTGGGAGCCGCCGGCCGACCTGCGCCGGCGCACCGAGATCGGCCGGTTCATGGGCTGGCTGGGCGACCACCGCGGACGCACCATCTCGTCGTACGCGGAGCTCTGGCACTGGTCGGTCGAGGACCAGGAGGGGTTCTGGGGAGCGATCTGGGAGTTCTTCGGCGTGCGTGCTCACGCCGGTTACGACCGGGTGCTGGCATCGGCCGAGATGCCGGGCGCCGTCTGGTTCCCGGGCGCGCGCCTGAACTACGCCGAGCACCTGGTCGGACGCGATGACGAGCTCGACCGCGTGGCTGTGCTCTCCCAGTCACAGACCCGGCCCCCGCTGGAGCTGACCTTCGGAGAGCTCCGCGACCAGGTTGCCCGGACGCGGGCGGGCCTGCGGCGGTTGGGGGTCGGCCCCGGCGACCGCGTCGTCGCCTACCTGCCGAACATCCCGGAGACGCTGATCGCGTTCATCGCCACCGCCAGCCTCGGGGCGGTCTGGGCGGCGTGCGCGCCGGAGTTCGGCGCGAGAAGCGTCATCGACCGGTTCGCGCAGATCGAGCCCAAGGCCATGCTCGCGGTCGGCGGCTACGGCTACCGCGATCGCTATGTCGACCGCCGGGGCGAGGTCGAGGCGATCCGGGCGCGCCTGCCGACGCTCGAGCACGTGGTGGGCGTCCCGTACGGCGAGGCGAAGGTGGCCGACGCCGTGGTCTGGGACGAGCTGCTGGCTGAGGCCGCACCCCTGGAGTTCGCCCCGGTGGCCTTCGACCACCCGCTCTACGTGCTGTTCTCGTCCGGGACGACCGGCCTGCCCAAGGCGATCGTCCACGGCCACGGCGGCCAGCTGGTCGAGCACCTCAAGAACCAGGGCCTGGGATGGGATCTCAAGCCCGGAGAGCGGCTGCAGTGGTTCTCCACGACGGCGTGGATGATGTGGAACGCGCTCGTGTCGGCGCTGCTGCTGCGGTCCTCGATCGTGATGCTCGACGGCGATCCGGCGTGGCCGGACCTGGCCGAGCAGTGGCGGCTGGCCGAGCGCAACCGGCCGACGGTCATGGGCATCTCGCCGCCGTACCTGATGGCCTGCCGCAAGGCGGGGCTGGATCTGCGCCGCGACTTCGATCTCAGCTCCATCCGGGTGCTGTGCACGGCGGGCTCCCCCCTGCCGGCGGAGGGCTACCGGTGGGTGTATGAGCAGCTGGGGCCGGACGTGCTGCTCATCAACGGCAGCGGCGGGACCGATGTCTGCACCGGCCTGGTCTCCGGCTGCTTTGCCACCCCTGTGTACGAGGGCGAGATCTCCTCCCCCTCGTTGGGCGTCGCCGCCACGGCCTTCGACGAGGACGGCAATCAGGTGGTCGACGAGCTGGGCGAGCTCGTCATCACCAAGCCGATGCCGTCGATGCCCGTCGCGCTGTGGGGCGACCGCGACGGCGAGCGCTACCGCTCGTCCTACTTCGACCGCTACCCCGGCGTCTGGCGTCAGGGGGACTGGATCAGGTTCACAGACCGGGGCAGCTGTGTCCTCACGGGCCGGTCGGACGCGACCCTCAACCGCGGCGGCGTGCGCCTGGGAACCGGCGAGTTCTATTCGGTCGTGGAGGAGTTCCCGGAGCTCGCCGACGCGCTCGTCGTGCATCTCGAGGACGAGGCGGGCGGGATGGGCGAGCTGCTGCTCTTCGTGGTGCCCGCGGCCGGCGCACGCGTCGACGACGACGTGCTCTCGCGGGTGGCGGCGGCGCTCCGACGCGAGCTCTCGCCGCGGCACGTCCCGGACCGGATCCTGCCCGTCAGCGCGATCCCGCGCACGCTGACGGGCAAGAAGCTCGAGGCGCCGGTCAAGCGCATCCTCCGAGGCGAGCCGGTCGACAGGGTGGCCAGCCGCGATTCGCTCGCCGACCCGGCGGCACTGGATGCGTTTGTCGCGCTCGCCGCCCGGCGCTCGGCCGGGCAGGCTCCTCTACCATGGCGTGAGTGAGAGGCCGAGACGGATTCGGCATGAAGGGATGAGAGGAGATGGCGCTCGCTGAGGCACCGCCACACGAAGACCCGGGGGCTCATCAGGTCGAACGCTGGCGTCCGCGGGGCGTCGAGGGGGCGGCGCGCCTGCGCTCGTGGTCGGACATTCTGGCCGCGACGCACCTGGCCTTCGACATCCGGCCGACCTTCCGCACGCCGGACCGCTTTCAGGCGGCGGTCACCCGCCGGCCGATCGGCGACCTGATGCTCGTCGATTGCGCCGCGTCGCCGTTCCTGGGACGGCGAAGCGCCGCCGTGATCGGCAGCCGCCCGGAGGGCTCCCCGGAGAACGTGCTCGGATTCCAGTTCGTGTGCAAGGGCACGGAGCTGGTGCGCGAGGGCTGTCGGCAGCTGGCGCTCAAGGCCGGAGACGTGGTGCTGTGGGACGGACTGAAGCCGACCGAGATAGAGATCGCGGAGGCGTTCTACAAGCGCACGCTGTTGTTCCCGCGCGAACGCGTGCTGGCGGTTTGCCCACGGCTGGGCGAGCTCGACGCGCTCCCCTCGCTCGAGGGCAGCGCCTCCGCCCGGCTGCTGGTCCGGTTCATGAACGCGCTGGCAGTCGAGATGCCTTGCCTCGACGCGATCGCCGGGGCCGCCGCGGCCAATGCCGCGCTGGAGCTGCTGCGGGCGGCAATCGAGCCGGCGCTGCTCAACGACCGCTCAGCCGTGCGGGCGGCGATGCGCGCGGAGATCGCCCGCTACGTCCGCACCCAACTCCAGGACCCGCGGCTGGGACCCGCCTCCATCGCCCGAGCCTACGCGATGTCGGTGCGCACGCTCCACGCCCTGTTCGAGGACGTCGACGCCTCCGTCGCCCGGCTGGTGCGCACCGAGCGGCTGGCACGCTGCATGGAGGATCTGCAGCAGCCCAACGGGGGATCGGTCACAGACATCGCCTTCCGCTGGGGCTTCTGCGACGCCGCTCACTTCTCACGTGTGTTCAAACGCGAGTTCGGCGCCACCCCCAGCGCAGTCCGGCAGGCGGCGGTCACGGCCGCCCTCTGAATGCTCCCGCTCACCCGCCTGATGGAGGGCAGATCCGGCCTGGTCACCGGCGGCGCGAGCGGTATCGGCCGCGCGTCGGCGCTGCGGTTGGCCCAGGAGGGCGCGGCGGTCGTCGTCGCCGACCTCCCGGGCGCGGTGGAGGGCGCAGCGGAGACCGTCGAGCAGATCACCGCCCTCGGCGGCACCGCCGAGTTCTTTCCCTGCGACGTCTCCAGCGCGGCGGCCGCGGAGGCCCTCGTGGCCCACGTCGTCCGGCGCTTCGGCCGGCTGGACTTCGCCCACAACAACGCCGGGATCGGCGTCCACCGCCTCCTCCATGAGACCTCCGACGAGGAGTTCGACCGGGTCATGGCCGTCAACCTGCGGGGCACGTTCCTGGGCATGAAGCACCAGATCCGCCAGATGCTGCACAACGAGATGCCCCACCGGGGCGCGATCGTCAACACCTCCTCCAACGCCGGCCTGCGGGCGGTGACGATGCTCAGCGCCTACGCCGCCAGCAAGCACGGCATCCTCGGCCTGACCAAGAACGCCGCCGTCGAGTACGCCAATGAGGGCATCCGCGTCAACGCCGTCTGCCCGGGGGCGATCATGACCCCGCTCATGTCCGAACAGCCCTCGGAGCGCCAGGCCGAGATCCTCGCTCCCCAGGCGATGACCCGCTTCGGCGATCCCGCCGAGGTCGCTGCGGCCGTCGTCTGGCTGTGCTCGGACGAGGCGTCGTTCGTCACCGGGACGGCGATGCCCGTGGACGCCGGGTCGGTGGCGTGGGTGTCGGCGCACCGTGTCTGAGGCGGTCCGCCGCCGGGCCCTCCAGCAGCTGCCGCGCCCTCACCGCCTGCCGCGCTCCCGGCCCTTGTTTCGCGCTCCCAGGTATCGGTTTGCCCGTGACAGTTCGGACACGCAGGCGGAGGTTCTCGAGCCTGTGGCCTGACCATCGCCGTTGATGTGGCGTCGTTGGAGATCCCGAACTCGCGCTGACACTCACTGGCCGAGTGGCCTTGGGTGTCGAACCCCGCGACGGCCCGCCAATCATCCTGCTTGCGTTCCCTCTTTACGAACGTATGTTCGCAGTTGAACCGGACGGAATCACCACTTCCGGGCTATACTCGCGCAGCGCTGCGGAGCTCGAGAAGGCTCCACCACTAGACAGTGTGGCGACTTACTGCGGGATGGAGTAATTGGCAACTCGCCAGGTTCTGGCCCTGGAATTCAAGGTTCGAGTCCTTGTCCCGCAGCCTCATTCTCCCTCGCCCGTGGGCGCGGCGGACGGCCTGCTTCAACACCCGCTCGCGCGGGCCGGATGAGACGAAGCGCCTTCGGCTGGGAACGACCGAGCGAGCGAGGCGTCGGCCGGTGACGGTGCCGGTCAGCGCCGGTGATCGCGATCATGCAGCATGCGCCAAATCGAAACCGGGCGCCGGGATCTGTCGCAAAATACGGGCTGTACGTGCGCGTCGTGCCAAATCATCCGGCAGGGGCATGATTTGGCGCCACGCTCAGGCTGAAATCCGGTGCAGTGCCGGCGCCGGGGCCGGCATGGATCAGACAGGCCCGGGGCGGCGTCGGCCGGGGGCCACGGGGCCCACGTGGAGCGGGCTAGAGCGTTTCGAGGTCCGTCGAGAGGTCCGCGAGCGCGTCGGCTCGGTCGCCGATCTCGGTTCCCTCGGCGATGAACCGCCGGGCGTGCTGGAGGTCGTCGGAGCGGCCGACGGTGAGGGCGCCGGCGACCCGGCCGTCCTGGAGGTAGAAGACGGTGAACCGGCCGTCCTCGAAGGAGCCGCGGACCACCTCCCGCTCCCACTCGAGCGCCGGGCCCACGTACTCGATCGCCGCCCAGTCGGAGAGGTCGGAGAAGAAGTACGGGACGACGTCGAACGGGGTGCGCTTGCCGAGCATGTTGAGCGCCACCGTCTTGCCGTGGTTGAAGGCGACGTCCCAGTGCTCGACCCGGATACGGCGGCCGCCGTGGATGACGCTCTCGTACTCGGCGACGTCGCCGGCGGCGTAGACGCCGGGGACCCCGCTCTCCAGGTGCGCGTCGACCCGGATGCCGCCGGTGTCGCCGAGCTCCAGGCCGGCCGCCCGGGCGAGCATCACGTCCGGATTGACCCCGACGCCGATGACGACGGCATCGGCGGGCAATGACCGGCCGGCCTTGGTGACGACGGCCGACACCCGTCCGTCGGCGCCGGCGAAGTGGTCGAGCTCGTCGGCGCCGCAGAGCTCGATGCCATGGTCCTGGAGCAGGAGGTGAAAGAAGCGCGCCGCCTCGGGGCCGAACGAGCGGCTCAGGGCGATCTCCTCCAGCATCACCATCGCGCAGGTGCTGCCCAGCTCCGTCAGCGACGCGGCCACCTCGCTGGCGATATAGGAGCCGCCGATCATCACCACCCGCTTGCCGGAGGCGTCCTGGCGGATGGCGTCGCTGTTGCCGAACGTCCGCAGGTAATGGATGCCCTCGAGCTCGGCGCCGGGGACGTTGAGCCGGCGCACGTTGGCGCCGGTTGCCAGCAGCGCCTGGCCGAAGCCGATCTCCTCCTTGTTGGACAGCTTGACCGTCCGCTCGTGAACATCGAGCTTCATCGCCGAGGTGCGCGTGAGCACCTCGATGTCCTGCTCGGCGTACCAGTCGGCGTTCTGAAACAGCGCCGACTCCCGTGTCTCCTGGCCTCGCAGGTAGCCCTTGGAGAGCGGTGGGCGGTCATACGGGAGGTCCGGCTCGCGACCGACGAGCAGGATGGAACCGTCGGCGCCGGACTTGCGCAGCCAGCGGGCGCAGTTGCCCGCGGCCAGGCCGCCGCCGATGAGCAGATACTCGACGTCCCGGACCGGCATCGAAGGCTCAGCCGCCGGAGGTCGACGCGGATTCGGCCGGGGCGAAGCGGGGGGTGATCTCGCCCTCCAGGCCGGGGTCCAGGATCAGCAGCACCTGGTCGCCCGCGTTGATGACCGAGTCGGCCTTGGGTACGAAGCCGGCGCCGTCGCGCAGGACCGAGATGATCAGCGACCCCTCGGGAAGCTGAACCTCGCTGACGCGTCGTCCGGCCGCCGGCGATCCGTCCCCCACCTCGAGCTCGATGATCTCCAGGTGCTCCTCCTCGAGCGCGAGCAACTGGACGAGCCCGTATTCCGGGACCTCGTGCTCGATCAGGCGGAGGATGAGATCGGTGGCGGAGACCGCAGGCTGGACGCCGAGGGTCTTGAAGTGATCCAGGTTGCGCGGGTTGTTGACCCGGGCCACGATCCGCTCGCAGCCGTACTTCTCCTTGGCCACCTGGCAGATGAGGATGTTGTCCTCGTCATCGCCGGTCACGGCGATCACCAGGTCGGCGCGCTGGATTCCGGCACGTTCGAGCACCCACATCTCGGTGGCGTCGCCGTACTGCACGGCGTGCTCGAGCTCCTCCTCGACGACCCGGTAGCGGCGATGGTCGGACTCGATCAGCGTCACCTCTCGGTCCTTGCCGATCAGCTCGCGGGCGAGGTTCCAGCCGACCTTGCCGGCCCCGGCGATGATCACGTACATTTCCCGCTCCACTCCCCTCACACCCCCAGCACGACTTGCTGGGCTTGGTCGATCGCGTGCTGGGTGGGACAGATCGTCAGCAGCCCCTGCTCGGCATACCAGGAGGCGCGTGCCGGATCGGCCACCCGCACCACCACCCGGGGGACGACGAACCGCCGCTGGGCGAGCTGGGCGATGACGAGGTTGGTGTTGTCGCCGCTGGTGGCCGCCATGAACACGTCGGCCTGCTCGATCCCCGCCTCGACCAGCCCGTCGATCTCCAGCGCGGCGCCAACCGTGAACCGCCCCCCGGCATCCTCCCAGCTGATGGACTGGTCCTTGTCCAGCCGCTCGTGTGACAGCGGGTCTGAGTCGAGCACCGACACCTCGTGACCGGCATCGAGCGCCCGCTTGGCGACCGCTGAGCCCACGCGGCCGGCACCGACGATCAGAATGAACATTTCAGGGACTCTAGGGGTTGGCGATGTGGTCAGGGCTAGGCGCGGGCGGCGGCGTCAGCGCCGCCGCGACGATAACGAAAGCGAAGGCAAGCATGCGCACTGCCACCCCCACGCGGCTCGCCGGGAGCGGCTCGCCGAAGACGAGCGGGCCTGCGGCGATCGTCGTGAGGTTGGCCGCGGCGCTCGTCAGGGCGATCACCGGGACGGCGTCCCCCAGCTGCAGACTCCGCGCCGAGATCAGCAGGCCGACGAGCGAGGCGACGAGAATCACCACCGCGAGCGGATGCACGACGACACCCAGCCCCAACCGGCTCAGGTGGGAGCTGAGCGCCTTGATGGAGGTGTCCGAGGTCGCCCACAGCAGCCCGGCCGAGACGGCGAGGAAGCCGGGACGCGGCGCGACGGCGAGCGCCAGACCGGCCAGCCCCACCGCGATCAGGAACACCGCGAGCGTCCCCGGGTCATAGCGGGAGTGGGCGCTGCCCCCGTCGCCGCTCAGGGTCGCGGCCAGGAACGCCAGTCCGGCTGCGGTCAGGCCGACGCCGACCCACTCCCGCCGGGTCACCTCGATCCCGAACACGTGGTCGGCGACCACCGTGAGCAGCACGAGACCGCCCGCGATCACCGATTGCACGAGCGAGATCGGCGCCAGCGCCAGCGCACCGACGTGAAACCCCCAGGAGGTCAGCGCGATCAGGATCCCCAGCGAGTACAGCGGCGAGCGAAACAGCTCCACCGTGCTCCGCCACGGATGGCTGAGCTCCACCGCCGGCGCCTCCCGAGCCCCCCGGAACTTGTACAGGAACCCGGCGACCGAGCCCAACGCGGTCAGAAGCGCCAGAAACAGCCCCAGCTCAACGGAGAACGACATCCGGCGTCAGAGTAGCCCCACCCGCCCCGGACGAGTGGTTAAGGATTTGCAACCGGCGACGCCCGGTGCTCTGGCGGCCCCTGAGCCAACGGTCGGCCGCGCTGCGGGCGTAGGTGGCGGCGAACGGCAGACGCGGCGGGCGGGGCCGCGGGCTCATCCCGTGACACTCGGGCGAGCTGACTCGGCCTCTCGACCCAAGCCAACCCCCGGTGTCACCGGGATGGGCGGTGCAGCCCCGGCCCGCCGAGCCACAACCCTCAGGTGATCAGCGGAATGATCAGCAGCGCCACGATGTTCGCGACCTTGATCATGGGGTTGATCGCCGGCCCGGCGGTGTCCTTGTACGGATCGCCGACCGTGTCGCCCGTGACCGCGGCGGCGTGGGCCTCGGACCCCTTGCCCCCGTACGCCCCATCCTCGATGAGCTTCTTGGCGTTGTCCCAGGCACCACCGCCGGACGTCATCGAGATGGCCACGAACAGGCCGACGACGATCACGCCGATGAGCAATCCGCCGAGCGCCTCGGGGCTGATCAGCCCCACGATGAACGGGATCAGGATGGGGATCAGCGCCGGGAGGATCATCTCGCGCTGGGCGGCCCGGGTGACGAGCGCCACCGCTGTGCCGTACTCCGGCAGCTCGGTGCCCTCCATGATCCCCGGCTTCTCCCGGAACTGACGGCGCACCTCCTCCACGACGGCGCCGCCGGCGCGACCGACGGCCTCCATCGACAGCGCGGCGAACAGGTAGACCATCAGGCCGCCGATCAACAGGCCGATCAGGACCGGCGGGCTGCCGATCTGGAAGGAGACCGGCGACTTGGCGTCAACCTCGCGTGAGAACGCGTCGAACAGGACGAGGGCGGCCAGGGCGGCCGAGCCGATGGCGTAGCCCTTGGTCACCGCCTTGGTCGTGTTGCCGACGGCGTCGAGCGGGTCGGTGACGTTGCGGACCTCCTCCGGCAGATCGGCCATCTCGGCGATGCCGCCGGCGTTGTCGGTGATCGGACCGAAGGCGTCAAGCGCGACGATCAGGCCCGTCAGCGACAGCTGCGCCATCACCGCCACGCCGATGCCGTAGATCCCGCTGGTGCCGCCACCGGCGAGCTTCCAGGCTCCCAGGATGCCGAGCGCGAGCACGATGGCGGGCGCGGCGGTGGCCTGATAGCCCTGAGCGAGGCCCTGGATGATGTTGGTGGCGTGACCGGTCTGCGAGGCGCGCGCCGTGCTCTTGACCGGCGAGAACCGCGTCGAGGTGTAGTAATCGGTGATCACGAACAGGCACGCGGTGACGCCGATGCCGATCAGCGCGCACAGGTAGAACTTCCACCAGTGCGGCGCCAGGGCGCCGTTGAGGAACGTGATGTGGTTCATCAGCCAGTAGGTGACGGGGATGAAGGCGAGCGCCGCCAGCACGCCGGAGACGACCAGCCCCTGATACAGCGCCCGCTCGACGTTGCCGACGCGTGACTTGACGGCGAAGGTGCCGATGATCGAGGCGATGATCGAGATGCCGCCGAGGATCAGCGGGTAGATCGCCACGGCGGACGTCTGGTGGAAGAGGAGCAGGCCCAGCAGCATCACGGCCACCGCGGTGACGGCATACGTCTCGAACAGGTCGGCGGCCATCCCGGCGCAGTCGCCGACGTTGTCGCCCACGTTGTCGGCGATGACGGCCGGGTTGCGGGGATCGTCCTCGGGGATGCCGGCCTCGATCTTGCCGACGAGATCGGCGCCGACGTCGGCGCCCTTGGTGAAGATGCCGCCGCCCAGACGGGCGAACACGGAGATCAGCGAGCCACCGAAGCCCAGGCCGATGAGCGCGTCCACCGCGTGCCGGGGAGTCTCGCCGGCAATCCAGGTCAGCACTCCGTAGTAGCCGGAGACGCCGACCAGCGCGAGACCGACGACCAGCAGGCCGGTGACCGCACCGCCGCGGAAGGCCACATCGAGCGCGCGGCCCACGCCACCCCGAGCCGCCTCCGCAACGCGGGCATTCGCCCGCACCGAGACGTTCATGCCGATGTACCCGGCCGCCGCCGACAGCGCACCGCCGATGGCAAAGCCGATCGCCACGCGGATGTTCTGAACCGGAATCAGGACGATGAACAGGACGACGCCAACCGCGGCGATCGTCGTGTACTGCCGGTTCAGATAGGCGCGGGCGCCCTCCTGGACGGCGAGCGAAATCGTCCGCATCCGCTCGTTGCCGGGCGACAGCGCCAGCAGCGAGCGCGATGTCAATACGCCATACAGCACGGCGCACGCCGCACACACGAGCGCGACTATGACGCCG
>DASZMK010000116.1:0-15141 GCA_035551855.1 Solirubrobacteraceae bacterium | reverse complement strand
TGCCGGCGGAGATGCGGCGGCGTCGGCTGGGACTTGTTGCTAACTTCTCACGCCAGCCAGCGGCTGTGGTGAAACTGGTATACACGCACGGTTCAGGTCCGTGTGGGCGCGAGCCCGTGGAGGTTCGAATCCTCTCAGCCGCACTTTCCGATCCGCGAGTCGCCCGGACGACGCCAGCGGCCGGCTCCAGCCAGCCCCGCTCCTACGGCCAGCCCCGCTCCTACGGCCAGCCCCGCTCCTACAGCCAGCCCCGCTCCTCGGCGAGCTTCACCGCCTCCCCTCGGTTGCGCGCATCGAGCTTCTGCATGACCGAGGAGAGGTGATTGCGGACGGTGCCCGGCGAGAGGTAGAGCGCCGCGGCCAGGTCGGCCACGGTCACGTGGTTACGGCTGGCGGCCAGCACCTTCGATGCTCGCGCGGGGTCAGCGGACACTCTCCCTGGGACAGGGCCGCGGCCGCCAGGAAGGGATCGACGACCCGCTCTCCGCGCAGGACCCGGCGAATCGCCGCCGCGAGCTCGGTGGCCGGCGCGTCCTTGAGGACAAAACCGGCGGCACCCCCCTCCATCGCTCGCCGCAGATATCCCGGCCGGCCGAAGGTGGTCAGGATCAGCACGCGGCAGCCCGGCAGCTCGGCGCCGAGCAACTCGGCGGCATCCAGCCCGGTCGCCCCCGGCATCTCGATGTCCAACAGCGCGACGTCCGGCAGCGCGGTGCGCGCCGCGTGGAGCACCTCGTCGCCTCGCGCAACCTGGGCCACCACCTGGAAGTCCGGCTCCAGGTCGAGGAGACTTGCGAGCGCCCCGCGGAGCATCCCCTGGTCCTCGGCGATCAGGATTCTGATCATGCGCCCACGTGCGTAGGCACCGAGACCGCGAGCCTGAAGCCGGCCCGGTCCGGACGATGTCCGGCTTCCAGTCGACCCCGCAGCCGCTCCACGCGCTCCGCCAGGCCGTCGATTCCGTTTCCGGGATGGCCGTTGGAGGCCACGTCCGCCACTGCGGAGCCACTTCCGTCGTCGAGCACCTCCACGCCGGCCCCGTCCTCCCCCGCCCGCACGCTCACCTGACAGCAGCGCGCCCCGCTGTGGCGAATTCGTTTGTCGCGCCTTCGCGGACCGTCCACGCCAGGACCGCCTCCACCTCGGGGTCCAGCGGCGTCGGCGCCCGGTCAAATTCGGCGGCGATCCCGGCGGCCGACAGCGCCATCCGGGCGCCCTCCAGCTCGCCGTCCAGTGTCGGACGGCGGTACCCGCTGACGGCCTGGCGCACCTCGGCCAGCGCCTGGCGCGCCACCTGCTCCACCTCCGCGATCTCGCGGCCGGACCGGGCTGGGTCGTCCGGCAGCAGCCGGCCGGCGAGCTCGGCCTTGATCGTGATGACGGAGAGAGAGTGGCCGAGCAGGTCGTGCAGGTCACGGGCAAAGCGCTCGCGCTCGGCCGCCACAGCGGTGCGGGCCAGCTCAGCACGCGCCTCGCAGAGCTCGTTGTTGCGGTCCCTGAGGTCGCGCATCAGCACCATCAGCAATCCGATGGCGATGGTCGTGGTCCCGGAGCTGATCACGACGCCCTCGGAACCGTCCGCGATGCTCGTGCTGACCACGGCCAGCGTTGTCAGGCCAAGGATCCCCGGAATCCCACGCCCGGCCGGCACCACCAGCACCGCGCAGGCGGCGCAGTAGGTGAACATGAACCCCCAGTGGCCGGGAGAATGCAGGGTGAGGACGATCGCCACCACCAGCTGCGCCGCCAGCAGCGCCCAGCGGACCGCCGCCACTCCGGGCCGGAACATGATCAGCACCAGCCACACGTAGGCGACGGTGAACACCACGGCGCCGGTCACCACCAGCACCCGTCCGGACGGGCGGTCCGTGGTGGTGATGGAGTTGACCAGCGGGAACAGGATGAATCCGAGCCAGACGATCGCGGGCACAGCGCGGCCGTTGGGCCGGCCACGGCCCCACCGGTCCTCGGCAACGCTGGCAAGCAGCCGGTTCACGCCACCTCCCCCTGCGGCTGGCGCAGGAAGCGGACCATCAAGAACACGCCGACCGCGGTCCAGATCGCGAGATTGCGCAGACTGGAGGCGTCAAGCAGCGAACCGTGATGGCGCGGGTCGAACACGTACTGCAGGCCGCTGGCCAGGGCCTTGATCGGAAAGATGTCGGCGATCGTCTTGAGGATCTTCGGCAGCGAGTCGATGGGGAACCAGATGTTGGAGATGAAGGTCAGCGGCCAGATCACCAGGTTGACGATCACCGGCCCGGTCTCGGCGGAGGGGATGAAGCGGGTGATGCCGATGCCCAACGTGGTGAAGGCCGCCGTGCCGAGCAGGAGGGTGACGATCAGCGCCGGCAGCTGGGCGAGGCGGAGGTCGAGCCCGTACAGGGCCTTGCCGATAACGAGCACGACGACGGCCATGACGAGGGTGACGAGCGACGCCGAGAGAATGCGGGCGGTCACGTACGCCCACCGCGGCAGCGGCGTGCCCTGCATGCGCTTGAGCACGCCGTTGTCCCGGAGGATCGCCGTTCCCATGGCCAGGTTGACGAACGCCGTGGTGATCACCCCGTAGGCGAGGATCCCAGGGATGAAGAAGTCGTCGTAGGCGATGTTCCCGCGGCTGGCGATGTGGGCGCCCTGGTCGAGGCTGGCGAAGATGACCAGCAGCATCACCGGGAACACGAACGTGAACACGCCGCGCCCGCGGTTGCGCCAGTAGGCGCGCTGCTCGTAGCGGATCTGCCAGCCGACGAGTCCGAGATCTCGGCTCAGAGTCGATCCGGTGACCGGCCGCATCTCCTGCTCGGTGACGATGCTCATGGTGAGATCTCCTCTCGTGCGGCATTGTCCTCCCCGGCTCCGGTCAGCTCGAGGTAGATGTCCTCGAGCGTCGGCTGGGTCACCGAGAAGTGCCCGAGGTCGACGTCGCGCTCCACCGCCCAGCTGGTCAGGACCTGCGTGGCGCGGACCGCCTCCCGCGTGAACACGACGATGCGCTCGCCCTCGGCCACGCGCCGCTCGCACGGCAGGTGGGGCACGTCGCCCAGCGACCATCCCGGTGGCAGGGAGAAGCGGATCTCCGCCGGCCGGGCATCGCGCCCACCGAGCTCGTCGGGCCGGCCGGACGCAATGATCCGTCCGGCGCTCATGACCGCCACCCGGTCGGCCAGGTACTGCGCCTCGTCCATGAAGTGCGTCGTCAGAAAGACCGTCTTGCCCAGGTCGCACAGCGAGCGGATGGCCGACCAGGCCTGGCGCCGGGCGGCCGGGTCAAACCCCGTCGTCGGCTCGTCGAGGAACACCAGCTCCGGGTCGCCCACGAGTGCCAGCGCGAGGTCGAGACGCCGGCGCTGCCCGCCGGACAGCTGCTTGGCACGAACGTCCCGTTTCTCGGTCAGCTCCACCAGCTCGAGCAGCTCGTCGACCGGACGGCGGCGAACGTAGTAGCGCCCGTACATCTCCAGCAGCTCGGCCACCGACAGATCCGGCTGCACGCCGCACTGCTGGAGCACGATGCCGACCTGCTCACGCAACTCGCGGGCACCGGTGGATGGATCGATGCCCAGGACCAGGGCGCTGCCACCCGTGCGTGTCCGGTAGCCCTCAAGGATCTCGACGACCGAGGTCTTGCCCGCCCCGTTGGGTCCCAGCAGGCAGAAGACCTCGCCGCGCCCCACTTCGAGGCTGACCCCGGCGACCGCCCGCAGCTCGCCGTAGGACTTGCTCAGGTCGCGCACATCGATCGCCGTACCGCGTCGGACTGCGTCGGTGGAGTTCATGGCCGCGAGCGTACGGATCCGGGACGCCCCGCGAAAGTGGCGCGACACCGAAATCATGCATGACACTTGTCACTGGCAGATCGCCCAGAGGGCAATCGGCTCAGATGCTCCACGCCTCGAGGACCCTGGTCTCCCGCTCGTGGCCGAGGATCCCGAGGGAGCCGGCCTCCAGCTTGAACCGGGCGCCGGCGGCGACGTCCATCTCGACCCAGCGCGCGGTCAGCACGCGCAGCACGTGCCCATGGGCGAACGCGAGGCCGTCGCCCTTCACCTGGTCCAACCGGTCGAGGACGCGATCGACGCGGGCGCCGATCCGCTCCGGGCTCTCGCCGCCGGGACAGCCGTCTCGCCACAGATTCCAGTCCGGATCGCGGTGGCGGATCTGGGGCGTCGTCAGCCCCTCGTACTCGCCGTAGTCCCACTCCCGGAGGTCGTCGCAGATCTCGGCCATGTCGCCGAAGCCGGCCAGGCGGCACGTCTCCCGGGCGCGGAGCAGAGGGCTGCACAACACGAGGGCGAAGTGCCGGCCGGCGAGCTTGCGCCCCACCTCGCGCGCCTGCTCCTCGCCGGAGTCCAGCAGCGGCAGGTCGGTGCGGCTGGTGTGCTGGCCGGAGACGCTCCACTCGGTCGCCCCATGACGCACGATGTGCACGCGCTCAGCCACGGCGCCGGCTCAGACCACCGTCACGAGACCCGGGTCCGGGTGCGATCGCCGGCATCGGCGAGCTCGTGCACGGCCAGCAGTGCAGCGCCGAGAACACCGGCACGGACGCCATGGCGGGCGATCCGGATCGTCGTGCGGCTGCCCAGGCCCGGAAGGACGTACGCGGCCGCTGTCCGCCGCGCCGGTTCCATCAGGAGCTCACCCGCGCGAGCCGCTCCCCCGCCGATCACCACCTCCTCCGGATCGAACGTGTTGATCGCGTTGGCGATGCCGATGCCGACCCGCTCTCCCCACAGCTCGAGCAGGTGAGCGGCGGTGGAGTCACCATCCTGTGCGGCCCGGACCGCGTCGGCCCCGCCGATCTTGACGCCCTCCGCATGGAGCTTCCCGAGCACCGAGTCCGGCTCGCGGACGGCGGCCTCGCAGACGAGCAGGTCGAGCGCCAGCCCAGCGGCCGCGTGCTCGAGCGAGCCCCGCTGGGGGAACTTGCCGGCGGGCGGCACGGGCACATTGAGGTCCAGCCCAATCAGCGTGTGTCCCAGCTCCCCGGCGCCGCCGGACGCGCCACGGTAGATGCGGCCGCCCAGAACGAGCCCGCCGCCGACGCCGGTTCCGATCGTGATCATCACGAGGTCGCGGGCCACCATCTGGAGCTGATCATCGTGGGCTTCTGCCAGCGCGGCGACGGTCGCGTCGTTGTCCACGAACACGGGAACGCCGACCCGCCCGCCGAGGACCTCGCGCAGGGGCACGTCGGTCAGCGGGACGTTGGCCGACGACACGACCCGCCCGGTCTCGAACTCGACGATCGACGGGACGCCCACCCCAACGCCGTCGAGCCGGTCCCCGCGGCGCTCGTCGATCATCCGCACCAGCTGGTCGATCAGCGCCTCCTGGCTGGAGAGATCGGTCGGCTCGACGGTCGACTCCGACAGGTCGTTCCCGGCCAGACGGGCGACGGCGATCTTCGTTCCGCCCAGGTCGACGCCGATGACGGCGCTCACCGGCGCGCTCCGGTTCGCAGCTCGGCCGCTGCCGCCGGGTCCACCAGGACCGAGATCAGCTTCGCGTCCGGCGCGAGCATCGAGGACGGAACAGATGGGTCCGGCTGGGCGTCAGGGCCGAAGGCCGCGGCGATCGCCGGAGCCTTGGACTCTCCGGCGGCCAGGAACGCGACGTGACGTCCACCGGACAGCGCCGGGAGCGTGAGCGAGATCCGGGGCACGAACGGCTCGAGGCCCGCCTCCCGCACGCCGACGACCGGGCGCGCGCGCTCCGACAAGGTGTCCTGGCCCGGGAACAGAGACGCGCAATGCCCGTCCGGGCCGATGCCGAGCAGCACCAGGTCGAATTCCGGCGGACCGGCCTCCCGCAGGATGTGCTCGTAGTCGGCGGCGCCGTCCCGCGGCCCCAGCTCGCCCTTCATACGGTGAAAGACGGGCTGGTTGTCAGAGCCGAGCGGATCCAGCAGCGACTCCTTGATCATCCGGAAGTTCGATCGCTCATCATCAGGGTCGACGCAACGCTCATCGCCCATCCAGAACGTCGTGTTGCTCACGTCGATACCGACGGTGCGCACCGCCGCGACGAAATGCCCGTAGGCGGTTCTCGGCGTCGATCCCCCGGTCAGCACGATGTGACCGTCGCCCAGTGCGGCCCCCACCATCAGGGCGGCGCAGCCACGCGCCGGATCGTCGAGGATCTCGAGCTCGACGCTCATGAGGGACTGAGCTCACGCGCAGCATCGAGCGCCGGCGCGTACGTATGGTCGCGCAGCAGCGCCTGGCGTACGCCTTCGCCCAGGATGCCTCCCTCTCCGCGAGAGGCGCCGAGGATCTTCCACTCCAGCTCCGTGCCGTCGCGCCGGTGCTCGCGGGCATCGAGCCCGCCGGCCCCCCGCTGCAGCGAGAGCGCGGTCCCGTCGGCGCAGCTTACGGTCACGCCCGCCAGGCCCGGCGCCTCCTGCTCCGCCGTCTGCAGCGCGACGATCACATCGCTTCCGCCGTTGCGGACCTGCCCCGCGAATCGCCCGTCCCACAGCTGGAGTCGACTGTGCTGCCACTGCAGGCGCGACGACATCCATCCCGCCAGCAGCAGCGCGCTGGCCATCGAGGTCTCGCGGTGCCGGACCTCGAGCTCGCTGATCTCCCGCAGGGCCGGCCGCCGTTGCGGAAGGTCGAACGCCGCCGCCAGCCGCTCGCGCCACGGGGTGGTGCGCAACCAGGCGAGGTCGACGATGTAGGCGTGCTCGCGCAGCTGCTCGGCCCGCGCGAATGCATCGCTGGGGTCGTCGACGTCATCAGAGTCGAGAAGCATCACGTCCATGAGCGAGATCAGGGCATCTACGGCCTCCGGATGGCCGTGGGGCGACCAGACGACGGTTGGAATCTCGGCAATCAGGATCGGATCCACGATCGTCTGCAGCGCGAGCAGGTGCTCCGGGCCCAGGTCGATTTCGACGGTCTCGTGCATGACGCCGATCGTCCCCTGCTTGGGCTCGTCGTAGCTGACCGTGGCGACGGCGTCCATCGTGGAGCGCTTCTCCTCGACGGCGCACAGAATGGTCCGTGAGGCGTGATAGCGACCGACGCGCGCCAGCCGGTTGGCGATCTCCCCCTTCCACTCGCGATCGACGATCACGACGAGGTTGAGCACCCGGGCCGGTGCGAGCGCTTCGTTGGCCGCGTGCCGCTCGCGCAGCAGCTCGCGCAGAGCAGCCTCGATCGCGTCCGGGGTGGTGTCCTGCGCCGGCCAGACGTCTTCACTCATCGCGTCACCACCCCCGGGAGTTTCGCGCCAGCGAAACTCCCAAGAGAATGCACGTTAGCGATTCCCCGCTCACAGACGCCGCCACACGTGACCGTCCTGGAGGAGCGCGTCGGCCTCCCGCGGTCCGGAGGAGCCGGCCTCATATTGCGGGATGGTCGAGGACTTGTCCTTGTCCCACGCCTCGAGGATGGGGTCGATGATTCCCCACAGCGCCTCGATCTCATCGTTGCGGGTGAACAGCGTGGCATCGCCGCGCATCGCGTCGAGGATCAGTCGCTCGTACGCCTCCGGGGACTCCGACAGAAACGAGGTCCCGTAGCGAAACTCCATGTTGACCGGCCGGATGCGCATCCGCGACCCGGGGATCTTGGCGCCGATGGCCACCGAGACGCCCTCGTCCGGCTGGACGGTGAACACGATCTGGTTGGCCTGGATCCCCACGGACCCTGAGCTCTGGAACGCCACGTGGGGCACCGGCTTGAGGATCACGGCGATCTCGGTCAGCTTGCGGGCCAGCCGCTTGCCGGTGCGCAGATAGAACGGCACGCCGGCCCACCGCCAGTTGGAGACATGCAGCCGCAGGGCGGCGTAGGTCGGCGTCCGCGAATACGGCGCCACGCCCTCCTCCTCGCGATAGCCGGGGACCCGCTCACCGCCGACGACTCCGGGCGCGTACTGCGCGCGCACCGCCATCCGCGGGACCTCGTCGATGGTCGGCGGAACGATCGCCTCGAGCACCTTGAGCTTCTCGTCGCGCAGCCGGTCGGCGTTGAACGCCGTCGGCGGCTCCATCGCCAGCAGCGCCAGCAGCTGCAGCATGTGGTTCTGGACCAGATCGCGCAACGCCCCGGAGTGCTCGTAGTAGCCGGCGCGACCGCCGATGCCGATGTCCTCGGCGGCGGTGATCTGAACATGATCGATGTAGTTGCGATTCCACACCGGCTCGAACAGCGCGTTGGCGAAGCGCAGAGCCATCAGGTTCTGCACCGTCTCCTTGCCGAGGTAGTGATCGATGCGGAAGATCTGCGTCTCCTCGAACACCTCCAGCAGCTGTGCGTTGAGCGTGCGCGCGGAGGCGAGGTCGTAGCCGAACGGCTTCTCGATCACGATCCGCACCTCGGCGTCAGGACACTGGTTCAGGCCGGCCGCGCCGAGCTTTCCGGCGATCACCGGGAAGAACTCCGGCGCTGTCGAGAGATAGAACACCCGGTCCAGCGGACGCCCCGCCTGCTCGTCGAACGTGCGCAACGTTCGCGTCAGCTCCTCGTAGACCGAGTCGTCGTCGAAGGAACCCTGGACGTACCGCAGCTCAGACAGCAGGCCGTCCAGCACGTTCTGATCCGGTCGGCGCCGGGAGAAGCGCTCAATCGAATCAAGCACGGTGTCGCGGAAGTCCTCATCCTCGTGCGTCCGCCGGCCGACGCCGATGACCTCGAAGCGCTCCGGAAGCTGGCCCTCGTGAGCCAGGTTGTACAGAGCGGGGAGCAGCTTGCGGTGCGCCAGGTCTCCGGTTGCCCCGAAGATCACGAGCGCCGTCGGATGAACCGGCAGGCGCTCCAGGCCGGCCGCGAGGGGGTTCTCGATGTCCGCCGTGGCGGTGGAGCTGGTCGCGCTCACAGCCTCGGCGCCGTCCTCACGGCGCGGCCGCCGAACATGCTGCCCAGCCCAATGAAGCCGATCTGCACCCTGTTCTCCTCTGCGAGGTCGTGGCCTGAGCTTCAGGTGGCGAGGTTACGCCTCGTCACCCATCCTGTGGATGCCCGGAACTGGGGATTGTCACCGCTTGATGCGCTCCCGGATGCCGTCGAGGAGGCGGTTCATCGCGTCCTCGAACTGCTTGACGCCATCGACGAGCAGCTCATCGGTCACCTCGGTCATGTCGATGCCGGCCCGCGCCAGCGCCTCCAGCTCCTCGCTCGGGTCCCGCTGGACCGTCGGACCGGTGATATGACCGTGGTCGGCGACCGCCTTGAGCGTGTCCAACGGCATCGTGTTGACCGTGTGAGGACCCACGAGGTCGTCGATGTACTTGGTGTCCGGGTAGCTGGGGTTCTTGACCCCGGTGGACGCCCAGAGCGGGCGCTGGACGTGCGCCCCGGCATGACGCAGCGCGTCCCAGCGCGGGCCGGAGAAGACGTTCTCGAACCTCTTGTAGGCCTCACGGGCATTGGCGACCGCGGCGGTCCCGTACAGCTCCTCATGCCCGGAGGCCTCGAGGCGCTTGTCGACCGCCGTGTCGACGCGGGAGACGAAGAAGCTCGCTACCGAGGCCACGTCGAGCGGCTTGTCCTCGGCCAGCCGGCGCTCGAGGCCCTTCAGGTAGGCGTCCATGACGCGCTCGTAGGCCTCGACGGCGAACAGCAGCGTGATGTTGACGTTGATGCCCTCGTAGATGCCCCGCTCGATCGCTCCAAGGCCCTCGGGCGTGCCCGGGATCTTGATCATCACGTTCGGCCGGTTCACGCGCTTCCAGAAGTCGCGGGCCGCGGCAATCGAACGCTGCTCGTCGTGGGCCATGTCCGCGGAGATCTCCAGCGAGACGAAGCCGTCCTGGTGGTGGGTGGACTCCCAGGTCTCGCGCATGACGTCGCACGCCATCTGAACGTCCTTGATCGCGATCTCCTCATAGATCGCCTGCGCGTCGAGATCCTGCCCCGCCAGCTCGGCGAGCTGGTCGTCGTAGTCGTCGGAACCGAGGATCGCCTTCTCGAAGATTGCCGGATTGGATGTTTCGCCCCGCAGCGAGTCCTCGGCGATCATCCGGGCCAGCTCGCCGTCCTTGACAAGCGACCGCCGGAGCAGGTCCAGCCACGGGCTGGTGCCGGCCTCGACCAGCTGCTTGAGGTTCTGGTTCACGTTCGTGGCTTCGGTGGTGCTCATCGTCGCTGTTCTCCTTTGGGAGGGCGGGACCGGCTCACGTCTCAGGTGTTTTTGGCGTTGGTTCGAGAATAGACGCATAGCGTCGCGGCCAAACGGCGTTTTCGTAACCCGGATTGCCGTCGCCCCGGTCGCCCGCGCCGCCGCCCCGGTCCAAGCATCTGCAGGCCGGCGCGCTCAGATCTGTCGACGGTGTGGAGGTTGATCGGGACTGCCGCCGCGGTCAGCCCATCAGCACGCCGTAGCGCTGATACTCCTCGACCGGGACGCGGCGCACCTGGGCGACCGCGTCGGCGATGGGAACGAGGACGATGGCGGCGCTCTGCAGCGCCGTCATCTTGCCCCAGTGCCCGTCGTGGGCGGCGTCGATCGCGGCCAGCCCCAGGCGCGTCGCCAGCACGCGATCAAAGGCCGTCGGCGTTCCACCGCGCTGCACGTGGCCGAGAACCGTCGTGCGCGTCTCAATCCCCGTCCGCTGTTCGATCTCACGTTCCAGGACCTGGCCGATCCCGCCCAGGCGCGGATGCCCGAACTCATCGACGCTCCCGGTCGAGACGCTGAGCGTCCCCTCCTTCGGCATCGCGCCCTCGGCGACGACGACGATCGCGAAATAGCGGCCGCGCTCGTGGCGACGGTTGATCAGCCGGCACACGTCGTCGATGTCGAACGGGAGCTCGGGGATCAGGATCACGTCGGCTCCACCGGCCAGTCCGGAGTGCAGGGCGATCCAGCCGGCGCTGCGCCCCATGACCTCGACCACGAGGTTGCGGTGGTGGCTCTCGGCGGTGGTGTGGAGGCGATCGATGGCCTCAGTTGCGACGTGCAACGCCGTGTCGAAGCCAAACGTCACATCCGTCGCGCTCAGGTCGTTGTCGATCGTCTTGGGGACGCCGATCACGTTCAGCCCCTCGCCGTACAGCCGGTTGGCCGCCCCGAGCGTGTCCTCGCCCCCGATCGCGATGAGCCCGTCGAGCTGATGGCGCTCGAACGTCTCCCGGACCTGGGCCACGCCGTTCTCACGCTTGAACACATTGGTGCGCGAGCTGCCCAGGATCGTCCCCCCGCGCGGCAGGATTCCCCGCGTGGATTCAACGGTCAGCTCGTCGGCGACGTCATCGAGCACCCCACGCCAGCCGTCGCGAAAGCCGAGCAGCCGGTCGCCGTACGCGTCGGCGCCCTTACGTACGATCGCGCGGATGACCGCGTTGAGTCCGGGGCAGTCACCGCCTCCTGTCAGCATGCCGATACGCACGTGAGCAGATCCTACGTGGCCTGGGCGGAACGAGCCGGCCTGCCCGGATGGGTAGGGTGAATTGCGGATGCACGATTCGACCACGAAGCGCCTCGGACGTCGTGCCGCTCTCGCCACGGTAGCGGCGGCCGGAGTCGCCGCGGCGGCGGTGGAACGCCGCCACCTGCGATCGCTGGCGCAGGATCACGAGTACGCGCGGCTGAGCGCCCCGCTCGGCGGACGCCCGTTCCGCGTCTCGTCGGCCGACGGGACCTCGCTGCATGCCGAGGCCTTCGGCGCCGATTCGGATCTGACTCGCCCGGCGCTCGTCTTCGCCCACGGCTGGACCGAGCAACTGAGTTTCTGGGGGCCGGTGATCCAGCACCTGGAGCCGAGCGGCCTGCGCCTGATCGCGTACGACCTGCGGGGCCACGGGCGCAGCGCCCCGGGCGTGGACGGCGACTACGCGCTCGAGCGCTTCGGCGAGGACGTCGAGGCGATCGTGTCCGCGGCCGATCCCGGCGACGGCCGCGTCACCGTCGTCGGTCACTCGCTGGGGGCGATGGCGATCGCGGCGTGGGCCGAGCATCACCAGCCCGGCGAGCACGCGCAGGCGGCGGCGCTGGTCAACACCGGCCTCGGCGATCTGCTGGCGAGTCATCTGCTGTTCGGCGAGCTGGCGAAGATCCTCAACCATCCGTGGGCCGGCCGAGCGTTCATGGGCGCCCGCCTCCCGGTGCCCCCGTTCTCATCCCCGCTCCAGCAGGCGGTCATCCGCTACGCGGCGTTCGGCCCGGATGCCACGCCGGGGCAGGTGGCGTTCTACGAGCGCATGCTGATGGACTGCCCCGTCGACGTTCGGGCCGCGTGCGGCGTCGCGCTCTCGGACATGGACCTGTGGCACGCCGTCGCCAACCTGACGATCCCAACCCTCGTCGTGACCGGGGATCGTGACCGCCTGACCCCACCGGCGCACGCGCGGCGCATCGCCGAGGAGCTCCCCCAGCCGGTTGGGTTGATCGAACTGCGCGACACGGGGCACATGTCGCCGCTCGAGCGTCCCGCGGAGCTGGGCGAGGCGCTGGAGCGGCTCACGCGGGACACCGCCCCCGCCCCACCGATTTTCAGCGGGCTTTGACATGGTGCTTCGTGAGGACGGGACGACAGGCGCAGCGAATGTTTGCTGGGTTCTGCGCGAGGATCCGGAGCTCGCCGAGGCGATCGAGCCGAACCGCCGTGCCCAGGCCGTCGACGCTCTGATCGCTCGCGAAGCCCGCATCCCCGCCGGCGAGTGGCGGACCCGCCCCATCCCCATCGACGGCGGGATCGGCCTGCTCGTGCTCGAGGGGGTCCTGCTGCACCGGGTCGGGATCGACAACCGCTTCGGCGCTGAACTCATCGGCGAGGGGGACGTGCTGCGCTCGTTGCGATACGAGGCCGAGGCCTCGACGCTCCCCCTCACCGCCCAGTGGCTGGTGCTGGAGTCCGCCCGGGTCGCTGTGCTCGACGAGCGGTTCGTGCGGCAGCTCGCCCGGTTTCCCCAGGTCGCCGGCCGCCTGTTCGGCCGTTCCGTCCTGCGCTCGCGCCAGCTCGCCGTCAACATGGCGATCGTGCACCAGGCGCGTGTCGACCTTCGCCTCCACCTCCTCTTCTGGCATCTCGCCGGCCGTTGGGGCCGGGTTCGCAGCGACGGCGTCCTCGTCCCCCTGCGGCTGACCCATGCGGTGCTCGCGGACCTGGTGGCCGCGCGCCGTCCGACGGTCACGAGCGCGCTCTCGGACCTGAGCCGGCGCGGCCTGATCCGCGCCGTCGGCGAGGGATGGCTGCTCGCCGGGCCCCCGCCGGGGCGACCGCCGGAGGACGCTGGAGACGGCACCGCGCAGACCGCCGGGAGCTGAGCGTGCACATCGATCCGTACATCGTGCTCGGCAGCGCGATCATCGGGCTGCTGGTGGGGATGACGGGGGCCGGCGGCGGCGCTCTGATGACCCCGATGCTGATCCTGCTGTTCTCGGTCACGCCGTCGGCGGCGATCTCCAGCGATCTGGTGGCGGCGGTGGTCATGCGGCCGATCGGCGCCGCCGTCCACATGCGCGCGGGTACGGTCAACACGAAGCTCGTGCGCTGGATGGTGCTCGGCTCCGTGCCGGCGGCCTTCGTGGGGGCCTATCTCCTGCACCTGATGGGCGACGCGAAGCCGGCGGAGAACAACATCGAGGTCTTCCTCGGCTCGGCTCTGTTGATCGGCGCCGGGGCGATGGCGCTGCGCTTCGTCCTCGACCGGCGAAGCGGCGGCATGCGCACCGCATACGTCAGCGAGGTCACCGCCCGGCCGTTGCCGACGCTGGCGATCGGCATCATCGGGGGGCTCATCGTGGGCATGACCTCGGTCGGCTCCGGCTCGCTGATGATCGTCGCGTTGTTGTTCATCTACCCACGGCTCGGCGCCAACCAATTGGTCGGCACCGACCTGGCACAGGCGGTGCCGCTGACGATCGCCGCCGCCCTCGGCGCGCTCGCGTTCGGCCACGTCGAGCTGTCGGTGACCGGTTCGCTCATCATCGGCAGCGTGCCCGCGGTCCTCGTCGGCTCGCTGCTGTCCTCCAGCGTCCCGGATCGGTACGTGCGGCCGGCGATCGCCTTCGCCATCTTCGCCTCCGGCCTCAAGTACGTCGGCGTCGCCACGACGACGCTGGGCTGGGTGCTGTGCGTCACGCTGCTGGCCGGGGCCGTCGCCTGGCTCTGGATGGCGCGTCCCTGGGTGACGGATCGACCGGAGCCGGCCGAGGAGCGACCGGAGCGGGCCGAGGAGCGATCGGAGCCGGTGACGAATCCACCGGAGCCGGATAGGGTGAGCTGAGTGAGGGAGCGCATCGATGTCGAGGTGACAGGCGGACAGCTGGCCACGTTCCGCCGGCGAGCCCCGCGACCCGGTGCGCCGCCCGTGCTCGCCATCCACGGCATCACCTCCAGCTCACGAACGTGGCTGGGGATCGCCCGTAACCTCGGCGACCGGGCGGAGCTGATCGCCGTCGACCTCCGCGGCCGCGGGCGCAGCAACGAGCTGCCGCCGCCCTTCGGCCTCGACGCCCACGTGCGCGACATGATCGCGGTGCTCGACCACTTCGGACTCGAGCGCGCGACCGTCGCCGGCCATTCCCTCGGTGCCTACATTGCCGCCCGGCTGGCGACGACGCATCCGGACCGCGTCGAGCGGCTCGTCCTCGTCGACGGCGGGCTGACCATCCCGGAGAGCCAGGACGTCGATCAGGAGAAGTTCATCGAGGAGTTTCTGGGGGCGACCCTCGCGCGGCTGGAGATGACCTTCCCGGACCTCGATGCCTACGTCGCCTGGTGGAAGGCGCACCCGGCGTTCGCCGACGCTGACATCGCGCCTGAGGATCTGGAGGAGTACGCGGCGCACGACCTGGTGGGCGACCCCCCGGAGATGCGTTCCTCGGTCAACCCGCAGGTCGTCCGCGACGACGGGCTCGACCTCTTCTCCGCGCCGGACGCGGAGCGCCTGGCGCTGCCGGCGATGCTGCTGTGTGCGCCCAAGGGGATGGTCGACGATCCGCAGCCGATGCAGCCCCTCGCGCTCGTGGAGCGCTGGGCCGAGGCCGACCCGGACCGTCGCCAGGCGGTTCAGGTGCCGGGCGTCAACCATTACACGATCGCCCTCGGCGCCCACGGGGCCCGGGCGGTGGCGACGGCGATCGCCGACGTGGTCGCTGCCCGGGCTCGCTGAACTCCGGCCCCGACGCGGGGCGTCGCCGGTCTGGCCGTGGTGGAACACAGGTGACCTGGGCGAGAACGGCGGG
>DASZMK010000115.1:0-1922 GCA_035551855.1 Solirubrobacteraceae bacterium | reverse complement strand
GGCCACTCGCTGCGCACGCCGGCGACGATCCAGTTCAGCTTCGCCGTGCTCTTCCTGATCGTCGCCCTCATCCTGCGCCCCCAGATCGAGCAGGGCATGTTCAACGGCTCCTCGACCCTGTACTGGGTGCTGGTGATCGGCATCCTGGCCTACGCCGCCAGCTATTTCGCCCGCGGCTGGCTGGCCGGCCATCAGCGCTTCGCCCTCTACGGCGGACTGGTGTTCCTGGAGTCAACCTCGCGCTTCGCCCCCGCCCTCGCCGCCGCGGTGGGCATCGCCTCCGGGCTGGGCCCGGTCGCTGTGGGCATGGCGATCGCCCCGTTCGTCTCGCTGTCGGTGATTCCGTTTGCGTTCTCCCGCCTCAATCATTCCCCCCTGTCCCCTGACGCCGCGGCGACGGTGGACGTGGTCGGCGCCGAGGCGACTCAGGAGGGCCCGGCTCAGGCCCAGCTGGAGGAGGCGTCAACGGAGCTCTCGCTCCGGCACGGGGCGGATTTCGCCATCTCGGTGGTCGGCGTCATGCTCGCCGAACAGACTCTGATGAACGCCGGCGTTCTGATCATCGCCGGCAAGACCGCCGGCGCGGCGACCCTGACCGCCGGGCTGACGGGGTTCGTGTTCAACGTGATGCTGATCGTCCGCGCTCCGCTCCAACTCTTTCAGGCGATCCAGACCTCCATCCTCCCCCACCTCGCCGGCCTGGAGGCACGCGAAGACTCCGCGGAGTTTCACCGGGCGATCCGCACCACCGTGCTCGTCATCGCGGCGTTCGGGCTGGTGGTGGCGCTGGGGCTGCTGGTCATCGGCCCGCCGGTGATGAAGATCGTGCTGGGCGATAAGCGCTTTGCCTACCAGCGCGTGGGGCTGGCGGTTGTCGGCCTCGGGATGGGGCTGCACCTCGTCGCCGGCACGCTCAACCAGGCCGCGCTCGCCCGCGGACGCGCCCGCTGGGCGGCCGGCTCCTGGCTGACCGCCGCCGCGCTGTTCGTGATCTTTGTCATCACCGGTCCGGGTCAGGGCCACGCTGCGGTCAATCGCGTGGAGTTCGGCTACTTCGGCGCGACCGCGGTGCTGGCGGCGCTGTTGTGGATCCTTTACCGGCGCGGGCCCGCCCCGGCGGCGACGGATCAGAGGGCGCCGGCAGCCTCGGCGATCTCGGCGTAGGCGGCTGCCGGGTCGTCTGAGCCGAATACCGCCGACCCCGTCACCAGCAGGTTGGCTCCCGCCTGGACGACCGCCCCGGCCGTCTCGTGGTGGATGCCCCCATCGACCTCGAGCGCGACCTCCGGCGGCAGCACCTTGCGCATCCGCTCGAGCTTGCCGAGCGAGTTGGGGATGAACGACTGCCCGCTCCACCCCGGGTTGACGCTCATGCAGAGCGCCAGGTCGAGGACCTCGTAGGCGACGTCGTGCAGGGTCTCGATCGGCGTCGACGGCGTGATCGCAGCTCCTGCTGCGCAGCCGGCCTTGCGAATGGCGTCCAGCGTGTAGTGCAGGTGCGGGGTCGCCTCCACATGCACGGTGATGCCGTCTGCGCCGGCTTTGGCGATGTCCGCAATGTGGCGCTCGGGACGCTGCACCATCATGTGGACATCGAGGATCCCGCCGGCCGCGTGGACCCGGTCGGCGAGGGCGCTGACCACGACCGCCCCGAACGTGATCGGCGGGACGAAGTGGCCGTCCATCACGTCGACGTGGATGACGCGAGCGCCGACCGCCATCACCTCGTCCACCTGCGACCCCAACCGCGCGAAGTCGGCGGAGAGGATGGAGGGCGCGACGCGCCGGTCGGTCAGCGCGACGTCGATGGCCTCACACCTCCTGGAGCATGCTGCCGTGGCAGTGGTTGCACTCGGCGATGGCCGTCGTCGACATCCTCACGATCGTCGAGTGCTCGCCGCAGTTGGGACAGACCGACACCA
>DASZMK010000114.1:0-36726 GCA_035551855.1 Solirubrobacteraceae bacterium | reverse complement strand
AAGGCGTCGAATCCGGGCAGTGACGGCAGCACGTCCGCCGGCGTTCCCTTCGAGCTGATCTCGGCGAGCACGGAGCGGATCGCCGCGGTCGCCGAGAGCAGGATGCTGAGCGGAAAGATGACGAGGCTGAACCCCAGGTCTCGCAGGACTGCATGTGTCACTGCGGGTGTCTTGCCGCCCTCCGCGTAGTTGAACAGCAGGGGCACGTCAGGAAAGGCGGCGGCGATCGTCTCGATCTCATCGACGGATTGCGGAGCCTCAACGAACAGCATGTCCGCCCCCGCGGCCCGGTAGCGACTCGCGCGCTCCAGGGCGGCGTCGAGGCCCTCGACGGCTCTGGCATCGGTGCGGGCGATGATCAGGAACTCCGGATCCCGGCGGGCGGCCACCGCGGCCGAGACCTTGGCGACCATCTCCCGGGCGCCGATCAGCTGCTTGCCCTCCATGTGACCGCACTTCTTGGGCATCACCTGGTCCTCGATATGGATCGCGGCGACGCCGGCAGCCTCGAACTCGTGCACCGTCCGGATGACGTTCAGCGGGTTGCCGTAGCCCGTGTCGGCGTCGGCGATGACCGGGACGGCGACCGCCTGCGCGATCCGCCGGGCGTTGTCGACCATCTCCGGGAGGGTGAGCAACCCCACGTCCGGCCGGCCGAGCCGCGACGCGGAGCTGCCGAAGCCGGTCATGTAGGCGGCGGGAAAGCCCGCCTCCTCGATGAGGCGGGCTCCGAGCGCGTCATAGCAGCCGGGCGCCAGGACCATCTCTCCGGAGGCCAGCAGCTCAGACAGGCGCGGGCCGCCGCCCCCTCCGGCCTCGAGCAGCCCGGCCACCTAGGTCGGTCCCGCCATGATCGTCATTGCACGCATCGAGGTGCCTCGAGCTTAGGCGCGACCGCCGACGACGGTCAAGCCGCTCGGCTCCCGGGTCTGTGTCAGACTCGCGCGAGCGGAGAGAACGAGAGCAGGGGAGGGTTCATGAACCGATTCGAGCAGGCTGTCTATGACTGCATGATTCCGACCGCCGAGCTGCTGGAGAAGACGACCGACCCGTTGCACCGGGCGATGCTTCTCAACTTCTGGCGGCACGTCCATCTCGAGGGTGCGGGCGAGTACGAGCAGATCCTCGCGCCGGACATGATGGTCGACGAGCCTGTCTACCGCGTCACCTGGGGAGCGTCGCCGGCGGTGATCACCGGCAAGGACGGGGTCCTGGCGTTCTACAACAGCGTCGGCGAGTCTGTGCTGTGGCACTCGGATGACCGGCTGTCGGTGGCGGACTGGGGCGTGTGCGACGAGATCACGTTTCACCAGCTGGCGACCGGAGCGGATCTGAGGGCGGTGGGCTACGAGGTGGACACCGCGGACGGCCTCTACCACGTCTCCAGCCGCCAGGCGTTCATCTGGCCGTATGACAGCAGCGCGCGCCTCATCGGCGAGCACCTGTACGAGGACAAGACGAGCCTGGAGATCGAAGCGGTCAGCCCGGAGGAGGCGATCACGCCCGCCCGGGTGCGCGAGATCCACCGCGAGCAGCTGGCCAAGCTCGAGGCCGAGCGTGGCGAGCGCTTCTGGGTGCTGGGCGTCGCGGCCTGAGCCGGTTTAGGGGGCGGTGGGGAACGTCGGTTAGGGGCGGTCGCTGACCGGTTCGTCGAAGTCCCCTCGCCAGGCACGCGCCAGCGCTCGTGGAAGGACCCATTCTCCGACCGGGGTCAGACGATCGTCGCGATCGGTGAGGCCGAGCACGTGCCAGGGCAGCGCGACGATCCCGAGCGCCGTTTGCACGTGCAGCTCGTCGTCCTCGTCGAGCTCGGCGTCGATCTCGATTTCCGGACAGTTCCAGATGCCCTGCACAAGGACTTCCGGTGTGGCGTCGGCACCGGCGCCCGCGCGGACCACGCTCAGGATCGCCCCAAGCCAGTCCGCCTGCTCCAGCGAGGTGATCATCGCTTCCTCGTGAACCTCGAGCCCTGTCTCCTCCTGCGGCGAGATGGTCGCGGCGGTGCACCGGACCAGCAACTCGGCATCATCAGGGGGCAGCTGCTCACGCTCGAGTGCCGCCGCGCGTAGGACCCAGTCAGCGGGTTGGCCTGACATGGCGAGCCGGGCGCGCGCCTCCGATGCGCTGTTGGCAAGAGCGGCCGGGGGGCGTGCACCGATGTGTTCCTGCAGAGCCTCGCGGAGCAGAGCCACTGCGGCGCGGTCAGCCTCCTCCCACTCGGCTTCCCATTGAGCCTCGAGCTCCTCGTCGAACATCTCAAAGGGGTCGTCAGCTGCGCCGTTGTCGCCAGTCCCGCTCACGCGTCACATAAAACGTAGCGGACTGTGTCGCCTGCGTATAGACAAAGCAACGAGACCGTTGTGCCGCCGCCGATCCGGGGGGCCGCGCCCTGCTGGATGCGCCAAATCAGAGTTGCCCAGGTGGATTTGGCGCGTTCTTGGGGCTGTGCCTGCGCCTGGTGACAGATCATCTGACCGGTGCGAGATTTGTCGCAGTGGGCACGCTGAAAACCGGGGCAACGGTCGACGGGGCGATGGAGGGCCGGGTCCGCGGGGCGGCGGGGGCCGCGTCCGCGGGGGGACACAGGACACCACCGGGCGACGGTCCCGGAGGGCACCACCGGACGTGGGCCGCCGGAGGGCGGTGGCAAGCTGGATGCGCGGCAAGCTGGATGTCCGGGCTCGCGGGTATGAGTCAGCCGATGCCTGAGCTGATCCTCGGCCCCCTGCTGCGGTACATCGACGAGCACGACGCGACGGTGTGGGTCGAGACCGACGGCGCCTGCGAGGTCGAGGTGCTGGGGCGGCGGGCCCATACCTTCCACGTCAGCGGCCATCACTACGCGCTGGTGGCGATTGAGGGGCTGACCCCGGGCGAGACCGTGGAGTACGAGGTGGCGCTCGACGGCGTGCGCCGCTGGCCGGAGCCCGGAGGCGGGATGCCGCCGAGCCGGCTCGTGCCGCTCGCACCGGAGCGCGGGCTCAGGCTCGCGTTCGGATCATGCCGGGTGGCGGCGCCGCACGAGGCGCCGTGGGTCCTGGAGCGCAGGGAGGACAAGGAGGGTCGCGGCGTGGACGCGCTGGGCGCGCTCGCTCAGCGCATGGCGGGGCAACGGCCTGAAGAGTGGCCGTCCATGCTGCTGATGATCGGCGACCAGGTGTACGCCGACGACGCCTCGCCTCAGACGCGGGCGTTCATCCGCAGCCGCCGCTCGACGCTGGAGCCACCCGGCGAGGACGTTGCCGACTTCCAGGAGTACGCGCGGCTGTACCGCGAATCGTGGAGCGACCCGCTGATCCGGTGGCTGCTGTCGACGCTTCCGAGCGCGATGATCTTCGACGACCACGAGGTCATCGACGACTGGAACACCTCGCTCTCCTGGAAGCGGGAGTTGGCCCGGCAGCCGTGGTGGCCGGACCGGATCGCCGGTGCGTTCATGTCGTATTGGCTGTATCAGCACCTCGGCAACCTGTCGCCCGCGGAGCTCCGTGAGGACAGGCTGCTTGGCGAGGTCTGCGCCGCCGAGGACGCCGGTCCGCTGCTGCGCGAGTTCGGCCTGCAGTCCGATGCGACGACGGCGGGCACCCGCTGGAGCTACCGCCGCCGGCTGGGCGCCTCGCAGCTGGTGGTGATCGACTCCCGGGCCGGCCGGCTGCTGAGCGACGAGCGCCGCGAGATGGTCGACGACGAGGAGTGGCGGTGGATTGACGAGCATCTCCACGGCGACCTTGATCATCTGCTCATCGTCACCTCCCTGCCGTACCTGCTGCCGCGGGCCATCCATGACCTGGAGGCATGGAACGAGGCGGTGTGCGCGGGCGCGTGGGGCGCCCGGGCGGCGCGGTGGGGCGAGCGGCTGCGCCGGGCGGTCGACCTCGAGCACTGGGCGGCGTTTCGGTCCTCCTTCGATCGTCTGGCCGGCGTGCTGCGGCAGGTCGCCGCCGGCGAACGCGGCCGCCCACCGGCCTCGATCGTCCTCCTCTCCGGCGACGTCCACTACGCGTACCTGGCCGAGGCGCACCTCCCGGGGCGGCCGTCGCAGACACGGATCTACCAGGCGGTCTGCTCGCCCTTTCGGCACGGGCTGGGGCCACCCATGGAGCTGGCCAACCGCCTCTCGTTCCACCGCGTCATGGAGTGGGGAGGCGAGCTGCTGCGCCGGCTCGCGCGGCTCCCCAAGCCGTCGATCAGCTGGCAGATGCGGCATGGGCCGTTCTTCGAGAACGAGGTGGCGACGCTCGAGCTGCACGGACGCCAGGCGCTCGTGCGGCTGGAGCGCACGCCGCCACGAGAGATGCGGCTGGACTGCGTCGACGAGACACTCCTCACCTGATGCCGGAACCCGGCCGCTGGGGCGGCCGGACGCTCAGGAGTTCGGCAGCACCTGGACCTTGATCCCCTCGCCGGCGCGCATCGAGGACAGCGCATCCTCGAAGCCGTCGAGCGGGAACGTGTGGGTCAGCAGCGGCTCGGTCTGCACGGTGCCGCCCCGCAGGAGCTCGATCGCCTGCACGAACGTGTAGAGGACGGCCATCGATCCGACGATCGTGACCTCGTCGTTGTAGATGCGAAACGGAGAGAACTCGACGCGCGCCTCCTCCGGCGCGACTCCGAACACCATCAGCTTGCCGCCCCGGCGGACCGCACCGAGTCCCTGCTGGATCACCGGCGGGACGCCCGTCGCGTCGACGACGACATCGAACCCGTCCGGATGATCCGACGACAGAGCGGCCACGTCAGTCTGCACCGCATCCGCTCCGAGCGACCGCGCCACCTCCAGCCGCTTCTCGTTGCGGTCGACGACGGTGACGCTCGCCGCACCGCCCTGGCTCAGCAGCTGCAACAGCAGCAGTCCCATCGTCCCGGAGCCGGTGATCAGCACCGAGTCCCCGGTGCCGACGTCCAGGCGACGGGCCCCGTGGACCGCGCAGGCCAGCGGCTCGACGAGCGCGCCCGCCCGCATCGCCGTCCCCTCGGGGAGCTCGTAGGCATTGCGCGCCGGCGCCTTGACCAGCTCGGCAAAGGCGCCGTCGACGGTGTCGCCGATCGCGTTCCAGTTGCGGCAGAGGTTCCCGCGCTGCACGCGGCAATAGTCGCAGTGGCCGCAGAACAGCGACGGGTCGACGGCGACGTGCGCGCCGACGGCCACGTCCTCCACGTCTGAGCCGATCTCCACCACCTCGCCGGCGAACTCATGACCGGGGACGATGGGGTACGGGGTGGGGGGAAATTCCCCCTCGGCGATGTGGACGTCGGTGCCGCACATCCCGCAGGCGCCGACCCGCACGACGATCTCGTCCGGTCCCGGAGACGGGTCAGGCCGCTCCTGCACCGCCAGCTCCCCCGGACTCTCCCATACCGCTGCGCGCATGATCTACCTCCACCTCCGCACGTCCGCCGGCAAGGCATGATCTACCTCCGCACGTCCGCCGGCAAGAACATCTCGTTTAGGTACCCGTTGTAGCGGACACCACAAGGGTAGAGGAGAGCGTCAATCTGAGAGGAGGGGACTCTCATAGGCAGCGGGCCGCGCATCGCGGTGACCGTGGCAGTGGCGATGCTGGCGCTGGTGGCGGCCGGCTGTGGTGTCGCCGGAGCCGGCGGCGGAGGTGGCGCCGGGCCCCACGGGGTGGCCCTGCGGGTGGCGATCGTCGCCAACCCCCAGATGCAGGACGTCGAGTCGCTGACGAGCACCTTCGAGAAGCAGAATCCGGGCATCAAGGTCAACTACGTCACGCTCCCGGAGAACGAGTCCCGGGCCAAGATCACCGCGTCGGTCTCCACCAAGAGCAACGAGTTCGACGTGGTCATGATCTCCAACTACGAGACGCCCATGTGGGCGCGCTATGGGTGGATCACCAACCTGCAGCCGTACATCGCACGTACGCCGGGATACGACGAGAGCGACTTCATCCCGTCGATCCGCAGGGCGCTGTCCTACCGGGGCGCCATGTATTCGGTCCCGTTCTACGGCGAATCATCGTTCCTCGTCTATCGCAAGGACCTGTTCGCCAAGGCGGGGCTGACGATGCCGGCGCATCCGACCTGGACCCAGGTGGCCGCGTTCGCGAAGAAGCTGACGAACAAGAAGCAGGGCATCGCCGGGATCTGCCTGCGCGGCGAGTCCGGCTGGGGGCAGGTGCTGGCGCCGCTGGACACGGTCATCAACACGTTCGGCGGGCGCTGGTATGACATGAGCTGGCACGCTCAGCTGAACTCGCCCCCGGTCAAGCGGGCGGTGTCGTTCTACGTCAACCTGCTCAACAAGTACGGCGAGCCGGGCGCGGCCGGCGACGGCTTCGCCGAGTGCGGCACCCAATACGGGCAGGGCAAGGCGGCGATGTGGTACGACGCCACGTCGGCCGCGGGCACGATCGAGAGCGCGTCGACCAGCAGCGTCGTCGGCAAGAACGGGTATGTCGCCGCCCCGGTGATGAAGACCAAGAACGCCGGCTGGCTGTACTCGTGGTCACTGGCGATCCCCGTGACCTCACCCAACAAGGCGGCGGCCTGGAAGTTCATGTCCTGGGCCACCTCCAAGGGCTACATCCAGCTGGTCGGCCAAAAGCTCGGCTGGGCCAACCTGCCGCCGGGCAGCCGGCTGTCGACCTACGCCAACCCGCAGTACCGCAAGGCGGCCAAGGCGTTCGCGCAGCCGACGCTGGCCGCCATCGAGACCGCCGATCCCACCCATCCCACCGTGCAACCGGTGCCCTATACCGGAGTGCAGTTCCTGGATATCCCTGAGTTCCAGGATCTCGGAACGCGCGTCAGCCAGCAGATCACGGGCAGCATCGCCGGCCTGGAGTCGCTGCAGGGCGCCCTGTCCACCTCTCAGGGCTACGCCCAGACCGTCGGTGACGGCTACCGGAAGTGACATGGCCACCGTAACCGCCGACAAGACCGTTCACCTCCCCGGCGCCCGGGGTCAGGAACGGCGCACCAGCGAGAGCTGGCTGCGGCGCATCCCACTGCTGCCGGCGCTGCTGTTCACCATCCTCATCACCCAGATCCCGTTCCTGCTGACCATCTACTACTCGCTGCAGTCGTGGAACATCGCCAAGCCGGGGTCGCCGCACTGGGTGGGGCTGAACAACTACGGCGCCGTCTTCTCCGACCCCGTCTTCTACGGGGCGCTCCTGCACACGATCGAGATCACGTTCGGCTCGGTGCTCATCGCGACCCTGCTGGGGCTGGCCCTGGCGCTCCTGCTCGACCGCAAGTTCCTCGGCCGCGGCCTGGCGCGCACGTTGCTGATCTCGCCGTTCTTGATCATGCCCGCCGCCGCCGCCCTGCTGTGGAAGACGACGATGCTCGACCCGGTGTTCGGGATCGTCAACTGGGTCATCGGCTGGTTCGGATTCGCCCCCGTCGACTTCACCACGAGCCAGCCGCTCGCGTCGGTGATCGCCACGGTGGTGTGGCAGTGGACGCCGTTCGAGATGCTGATCCTGCTCGCCGGTCTGCAGAGCCAGCCGCGGGACGTGCTCGAGGCGTCCCGCGTGGACGGGGCCAGCGCGTGGTCGACGTTCCGGGAGCTGACGCTGCCGCACCTGCGCTCCTATCTCGAGCTCGGCGTGCTCCTCGGCGCCATCTACGTCGTCAACACCTTCGACGCCATCTACATGATCACCCAGGGCGGACCGGGCACCGCCACCACGAACCTGCCGTTCTACATCTACCAGCGCGCGTTCGAGGGCTTTGACATCGGCCAGGCGGCGGCGCTCGGCGTTGTCACCGTCGTGGGCACGATCATCGTGGCCACGATCGCGCTGCGCACCGTGTTCCAGCTGTTCATCGAGAACGAGGCGCGAGCGTGATGGCGACGGTGACCGCCAGCGCCCGCACGCACCGCGCCGGCCGCGCCCGCCCGGCGATCCGCCACCGGCTCACCGGGATCGCCTGGGGAACGGTCGCCTGGTTTCTGACGATCATCTTCTTCTTCCCGGTGTTCTGGATGATCCTGACGTCGTTCAAGCCGGAGTCCGCGGCGTACAGCAACCCGCCGCAGTTCGCCTTTCATCCGACGCTGAGCGAGTACAAGCAGGTGTTCAGCGCGGGCATGGGCCCCTTCCTGGCCAACTCGGCCATTGCCACCGTGTGCTCGGTGCTGCTCGTGCTCGCGCTCGCCACCCCGGCGGCGTACGCGCTGTCGATGCGGCCGATCGCCCGCTGGCGCGACGCCCTGTTCTTCTTCATCTCCACCAAGATGCTGCCGGTGGTGGCGGCGATCGTGCCGATCTATCTCGCGGTGCGCGACATCGGGATGCTGGACTCGATCCCGACGCTGATCGTCCTCTACACGGCGATGAACCTGCCCATCGCGGTGTGGATGATGCGCTCGTTCTTCCTCGAGGTGCCCGGCGAGATGCTGGAGGCGGCGCGGATCGATGGAGCCGATCTGCGCCACGAGCTGACCGAGGTGGTCCTGCCGACGGTGGCGCCGGGCCTGGCGGCGACCGCGCTGATCTGCGCCATCTTCGCGTGGAACGAGTTCTTCTTCGCCCTGAACCTGACCTCGATCCGAGCGGCCACGATGCCGGTGTTCCTCGTCGGGTTCGTCACCAGCGAGGGGCTGTACTGGGCCAAGCTCGCGGCGGCGGCCACGCTGGCGTCGGTGCCGGTGCTGGTCGCGGGCTGGATCGCCCAGCGCCAGCTGGTCCGGGGCCTGTCGATGGGAGCGATCAAGTGATGAATGGATGATGAGGAGCTGCCGATGGCCAAGGTGATCTACCGCAACGTCAGCTGCCGTTATGCCGGCAGCGAGCAGTGGGCCGTCGACGACGTCAGCCTGGAGGTGCCAGACGGGGAGTTCATGGTGCTCGTCGGACCGTCCGGGTCCGGCAAGACGACCGCCCTGCGTCTGCTCGCCGGTCTGGAGGAGGTGAACGAGGGGCAGATCGAGATCGATGGCGAGGACGTCAGCGGGATCAACTCCCGCGAGCGCGACATCGCGATGGTGTTCCAGAACTACGCGCTGTACCCCAACAAGACGGTGGCGCAGAACATCGGCTTCTCGCTCAAGATGCACGGGGTCCCTCGCGAGGAGCGCGACCAGCGGGTCCGCGAGGTGGCGCAGATGCTCGATATCGACCAGCTGCTGGATCGCAAGCCCCGCCAGCTGTCCGGCGGGCAGCGCCAGCGCGTCGCCATGGGCCGGGCGATCGTCCGCCGTCCGAAGGCGTTCCTCATGGACGAGCCGCTCTCCAACCTCGACGCCAAGCTGCGCGTCCAGACCCGGGTGCAGATCGCCGAGCTCCAGCGCCGGCTGGAGACGACAACCGTCTACGTCACCCACGACCAGGGCGAGGCGATGACGCTGGGCGACCGGGTGGCGGTCCTCAAGGACGGCACCCTCCAGCAGTACGCGCCCCCGCGCGAGCTCTACGAGGACCCGGTCAACGCGTTCGTCGCCGGGTTCATCGGACTGCCGCAGATGAACCTGATCCGGCTCCCGCTGGAGAACGGCGGCGTACGGCTCGGCGATCAGGTGATCACGCTGCCCGAGGGGCTCAAGCGGACGGCGAGCGAACGCAGCGCGAAGGAGATGATCGTGGGCATCCGCCCGGAGCACGTGACCGTCACCGCGGACGGGGACGGCATTCCCGGCGAGGTGGTGCTCGTCGAGTCCCTCGGCGCCGACTCCTACATCCACGCCAAGCTCGCCGGCGGCGACACGCAGTTCGTCGCCCGGACCGAGGGCTACGACGAACGCCGGCCCGGTACCAACCTCAAGCTCCGGATCGATCCGAACCGGATCTACGGCTTTGACGCCGAGAGCGAGGAGCGTCTCCAGACCGGCTGACGCGTCAGCGTTGCGGCTGCAGCTGGATCTTGATGGCCGGCCGGCCCTGAATCCCCTCTGTCGCGGCGCGAAACGCCTCCGCGGCCTGAGCGAGCGGGAATGACCGGGTCACCAGCCGGTCGACCGGGATCTGCCCGGCGGCGATCAGGCCGATCGCCGCCTCGACGTCGGTGCGGACGTACATCGCGGTGCCCTGCAGGCGCACCTCGCGATCCTGGACGAGGTGAAGGGGGATGGAGACCGGGCCGCGGGGGACGCCCTCGACGACGACCGTCCCGCCCTTGAGGGCAAGCTCGATCGCCTGGCCGATCGAGCTCTGGGTGGACACGCAGTCGAAGACGACGTCCGGGCGCCGGGGCAGCCCGTCGCGGATCTCGCCCACGGCGTTCCGGGAGGTCGGGTCCACGGCGAGGTCGGCTCCCAGCTCGGCCGCCAATGCCCGCTTGCCGGCGACCGGATCGGTGACCGCGATCGCCGCCGCGCCCCCTGCGCGCGCGGCGAGCATCGTCAGCAGGCCGATCGACCCGGCGCCGAGCACGGCCACCGCCCGCCCCGCCACTCCCTCCGCCACCCGGACCGCGTGCGTCGCCGTCGACAGCGGTTCGACGAGCGCCGCCGCCGCCATCGACATGCCGTCCGGCACCCGGTGAAACCGCTCCGCCGGCGCCACGAAGGCGTCGGCGAGGGCTCCGCTCGTCTGGCAGCCGACAACCCGGAGGTGCTCGCACAGGTTGTAGCGGCCACTTCGGCAGTACAGGCAGTCATGGTCGACGAGGTTGGGCTCCAGCAGGACGGCATCTCCGGGGGCGAAGGTCTCGACCCCGGAGCCGACGGCATCCACGATCCCGGCCGCCTCGTGCCCCGGGACGACCGGCAGATCGATGAACGGGTGCTCGCCGGCGAGCGCATGGAGGTCCGACCCGCAGATTCCCACCGCCTCGGCCCGCACCCGCATCTCACCGGCCGCCGGCTCCGGCAGGGGGCCGTCCTCGAGGCGCAGCTCACCCGGAGATGCCAGCACGACCTGTCGCATGGTCACGCTCACGTGGCCCAGGGTCCCGCGCCGCCGATCCACACCAGCGGCACCTGCGGACGCCCGTCCGGCTTCAGTGTCACCAGGTGCGTGGGCGCCGGGCCTTTCAGGACGCGACGGCCTGCTCGCACTCGCCCAGGATACCGGCCGCGCCGGACGCTCGCGCGCACGCACGCTGGCGGTGATGCGCCCCCGTCCAGTCGATCATCGCTCCGTTAGAAGGTCGGAAAGCGGACAAAACCGCTCCGGTGGCGGATATCGCAGGTTCAGGTGGGGTGGCCGTGGGTATCCGCCTCCTCCGCGGGACCAGAGGCGAAGAGGAGGCCCATGTCTGTATTCCGGATTCCACCCCTGGCCGGCCGTGCGGCCGGCAGGCGATGGACGCTGATCGGTCTCGCCGCCGCGGCGCTGGCGGTGGCGGTGACGGCGAGCCAGCCCGCCCGGTCGGCCACGACGCCGGCCGCGGTCACCGTCTCGGCGGTGCAGCCCGTGTACCTCGTCCACGCTGGGCAAACGGCTCAGCCCGGGCTTGTCCTGACCACAGCCGGCGGCCAGCCCCTGGACCGCTCGGTGACGGTCAGCTACCAGACGGGCGGCACGCTTCCGGTCGGCAGCGGCTCGGCGGCGCGCTCCCTGCAATCGACCGCCGTCCCCGGCACCGACTACACGGCGACGTCCGGCAGCGTGACCTTCCCGGCCGGCACGGCGTCGGGCACCTCGAAGACCTTCTCGGTCACGACGTTGCCCAGCCACGCGGCGTCCGAGGCCAAGACGATCAACATCACCCTGTCGACGCCGGATACGGCGGCGAACGTCACCAATGACCCGCCGACCGTCGTGATCGACGCCCACGGCTTCCCGTACCTGAACTCCAACCTGCCCATCTCCCAGCGCGTCTCCGACCTGCTGTCGCGGATGTCGCTCCCGGAGAAGATCGGTCAGATGACCCAGGCCGACCGGTACATGTTCCTCGATTCGTCGACCACGAGCAACTCGTCGGCCAACAACCTGCGTGCCTGGTACATGGGCTCGCTGCTGTCCGGCGGCGGCGACACGCCGACTCCGAACACGCCGACCGGATGGGCCGACATGGTCGACGGCTTCCAGTCCCAGGCGCTCGCGACGCCCCTGCAGATCCCGCTCATCTACGGCGAGGACACCGTCCACGGCGTTGGGAACATGATCGGAGCGACCGTCTTTCCCCACAACATCGGGATCGGCGCCACCCGGGACCCGGCACTCGCGTTCCAGGAGGGGCAGGTGACGGCGTCCGAGACCCGGGCGAGCGGCCCCCAGTGGGGCTTTGCCCCCTGCATCTGCGTGGCCCGCGACATTCGCTGGGGGCGGACGTATGAGTCCTTCGGCTCAGATCCGGCCCTGGTCTCCCGGATGGAGACCGAGATCTCCGGCCTGCAGGGGACCCAGCCCCAGGCGGGGACGAGCGGACAGTCATCGCTCAGCTCCAACAACCACATCCTGGCCACGGCGAAGCACTTCGCCGGCGACGGTGGGACGAGCTACGGGACCGGCGACAGCGGCTACCCGATCGACCAGGGCGTCGACATCATGAGCTCGAGGACGTTCCAGCGGCTGTTCGTCTCGCCGTACGTCACGGCGGTGCGCCAGCAGCAGGTGGGATCGATCATGCCCTCGTACTCGAGCGTCCAGCTCGACGGCGCCTCGTGCCCGACGAAGATGAGCGCGGACAAGCAGCTGCTGACCAACGACCTCAAGCAGAGGATCGGCTTCAGCGGCTTCCTCATCAGCGACTACAACGCCGTCGACGAGATCGGCGACTCGCGCTCGTGCCCGCTCCCCTCGCCGCTGCCGGCGGGCGTGCCGGACCCCTACAGCTACAAGATCGGGGTCTCGGCGAACGCCGGAATGGACATGTTCATGGTCCCCAGCAACTACCAGACGCTCGAGACCGACCTGACGACGCTCGTCAACAACGGCGTGGTGCCCATGTCGCGCGTCGACGACGCCGTGCGCCGCGTGCTGACCCAGAAGTTCCAGCTCGGCCTGTTCGAGCATCCGTACACCGACCGCAGCAACATCAACGAGGTCGGCGACGCCGCCCACCGGGCCGTGGCGGCCCGGGCCGCGGCCGAGTCACAGGTGCTGCTCAAGAACGCCCACAATGTTCTGCCGCTGTCGTCCGGCGACCACATCTATGTGGCCGGTTCCAACGCCGACAATCTCGGTTCCCAGACCGGCGGCTGGACGCTCAGCTGGCAGGGCCAGCCGGGACCGATCGCGGATCCCGGGACGACGATCCTCCAGGCGATCAAGGCCAAAGACCCCAACGTCACCTACAGCGCGGATGCCTCGGCGCCGACCACCGGCAACAACGTCGGCGTCGTCGTCGTCGGAGAGCATCCGTATGCCGAGGGGCCGGGTGACGTCGGTGGCCCCAGCTGGGCTCCGAACGGCCCCATCACCAGCCTGGATCTGACCAAAGCCGACCAGGCCGCGGTGGACACCGTCTGCCACGCCATGCGGTGCGTGGTGATGGTCGTCTCGGGGCGGCCGATGACGATTGGAGGCAGCCAGCTGTCGGAGGCCGGCGGACTCGTCGCCTCCTGGTTGCCGGGCACCGAGGGCGAGGGCGTCGCCAATGTCCTGTTCGGCCAGGTGCCGTTCAGCGGTCAGCTGCCCCAGTCCTGGCCACGGGACGCCAGCCAGTTGCCGCTCAACGTCGGCGACCGCAACTACAACCCGCTGTTCCCGTCCGGCTGGGGGCTGCGCACGACCACGACCCGCCAGGACGTGTGGGCGGCCCAGGCTGCCCTCTCGGGCGGCCACCGGACGCGGGGCGCGCAGGAGCAGTTGGCCGAGCTGGCGCGGTCACGGCACGACTGGAACGGCGACGGCTCCGCCCGCCGGCCCGGCGCGGTGCTGGAGACGGTGCAGCGGGTGGCGCGCCGTCTCTCAGGCGGCGACGCCGGCTTCACAGCCCAGGAGGCGGTCGTGACGATCGCGCGTGACCTGGCGCAGGCGGCGGCGGTCAGAAGCGGCGGCCCGGACGCTCGGAGCTCGACGCTGATTGGGCAGGCCGACCACGCCCTCCTGACCGGCGATCCGCAGAGGGCCGTCCAGCTGCTGACGCAGGTCGCCGGCTGACCGCCGGCCAAGGCTGACGGGTCGGGGCCCTCCGCGTGAGGGCCCCGGCCCGGCCGGGCTCATACCGCGACGTCACGCGACGCGGCCTGCGGTCCGCGCGGTCGTCCCGCACCGCCGGTCATCAACCGAGCCCGGCACGCCACCTGCAGCGCCAGGCGCTCCTCGGATCATCGAGATCGGCGCCCAGATGCGAGCGGATCTGCCTCATCCGGTACGCGACCGCATTGGGGTGCAGATGCAGCCGGGTGCCGGCGCGGGCCAGGGAGCCGCGCTCGTCGAGATACACCTGCAGCGTGGCCACCGCGGTGTGGGCGCGGCGGGGACCGAGCCTGTCCAGGGGTGCGAGCAGCGCATCCACGGACGAGCGGGCGGTCTGCGAGGCCACCAGCTGCCAAGGTGCTGCTGGCCGACGAGCCGACAAGCGCGCTCGACGTCACCGTCCAGGCGGAGATGTCCGGCGCATCCGTACACCCAGGCATTGCGCGCTGCCGTTCCGGATCTCGACCAGGCGCTGCCGCAGCCCGCCATCCGGACCGACGAGCCGGCGACCGTCTCGGAGCGGCCAAGCGCGTGTCCGTTTCACCCGCGGTGTCCGCTGACCGTCGATCGCTGCCGCACCGAGCGTCCAGCACTGCGCGAGGTTGCCGGTCGCAGCGTCGCCTGTCATCGAGCAGAGGAGGCCGTGGCCGGCAACCCCGGTGCGCGCGCCTCCTCATCAGAGCTCGGACGGACGTCGCCGTGAGCGCGAGGGGCCTCTGGAGGGCTCCCGGCTGCCGGGTCAGGCCAGCGGCCCAGTGACCGCCTGGGCGGCGGCGAGAACCCGGCCGGACCGCACGAGGTCGACGACGGCTTCGATCTCCGGCGTCAGGAACCGGTCCGGGCCGGGGCCCGGCGCGACGCGGCGCACCTCGGCCACCACGGCGCCGGTTGCCTCGGCGGGGCGGAGCGGGGCCCGCAGATCCAGTGCCCGGGCGGCGGTCAGCAGCTCGATGGCCAGCACCCGGGTCAGGCCGTCGAGCGCCCGGCGCAGCTTGCGGGCCGCCGACCAACCCATCGAGACGTGGTCCTCCTGCATGGCGGAGCTGGGAATCGAGTCGACCGACGCCGGGACGGCGAGGCGTTTGAGCTCGGAGACAATCGCCGCCTGCGTGTACTGGGCGATCATCAGGCCGGAGTCGACCCCGGGATCGTCGGCCAGGAACGCCGGCAGCCCGTGGCTACGCGCCGGATCGAGGAAGCGGTCGGTCCGCCGCTCGGCCATGCTCGCCAGGTCGGCGACGGCGATGGCCAGGAAGTCCAGCACGTAGCCGAGGGGGGCGCCGTGGAAATTGCCGTTCGAGGCGACGCGGCCGTCGCCGGTGATGACCGGGTTGTCGATCGCCGCGCCCAGCTCGCGCTCGGCGACGAGCGCGGCGTGCGCCAGCGTGTCCCGCGCCGCGCCGGCCACCGCGGGGGCGCAGCGCAGCGAGTACGCGTCCTGGACCCGCGTGTCCTCCGGGCCGCGATGGCTGGCGACGATGGGGCTGCCGGCCAGAAGCGCGCGGACGTTGGCCGCCGCGGCGATCTGCCCGGGCTGCCCGCGCAGCTCCTGAAGGTCGGCGGCGAATACGGCGTCGGTGCCCAGCAGCGCCTCGACGCTCATCGCCGCCGTGATGTCGGCGGTCGTCAGCAGCGCGCGCAGGTCGGTGATCGCCAGGACCAGCATGCCCAGCATGCCGTCGGTCCCGTTGATCAGCGCCAGCCCCTCCTTCTCGGCGAGCGCAATCGGCTCGATCCCCGCCGCCCGGAGCGCGTCGGCGGCATCCCGCTGCCGTCCGGCGCCGTCACGGACCGGTCCTTCACCCATGAGCGCGAGCGCGCAATGCGCGAGGGGCGCGAGATCCCCGGAGCATCCCAGCGAGCCGTACTCGCGGACGATGGGGGTGATGCCGGCCGACAGCAGCGCCGCATAGGCCGCGGCCACCTCCCGGCGGACGCCGGTGTGTCCGGTGGCGAGGGTGGAGAGGCGCAGGAGCATGAGCGCCCGCACGACCTCAGGCTCCACCTCCGGCCCTGAGCTGGCGGCGTGGCTGCGGATCAGCGACCGCTGGAGCTGGGCACGCAGCTGCGGCGGGATGTGACGGCCTGCCAGAGCTCCGAAGCCCGTCGACACCCCGTAATGGGGCCTGATGTCCTCGGCGAGGGCCTCGACAGCGGCCCGCGCGCCGTCGATCGCCGCCAGAGCCCGCGGGGAGAGCTCCACCTGCGCCCCCGTCCGGGCGACGGCCACGACGTCGGCGAATGTCGGCGCGCCGACATCGACGGTGATCCGGCGAGGGGAGGTCATGGCGCCCATCATTGCGTAGCTGGCACCCTGACCGTATGCCGATCGCCGTCACCCTGCTCGGTTGCGAGCATCCGCATGTCGCCGACGTGCTCGGCGTGATCGTATCCGAGCCGGACGTGCGCCTCGCCGCCGTGTGGAGCGGCGATCGATCGGCCGTGCCCCATCCGATCTCCAGCTACGCGGTGGCGGATGCGGACACCGCGATCGGCCGCGGCGACGTCGTCATCGTCTGTGCGCTCCCGGACGACCGGCCGCACCTGGCGGTCCGGGCGGCGCGGGCGGGCCGGCCGATCCTGGTGACGACGCCGATCGCGGTCACCGCGGCCGAGGCGCGGGCCGTGGCGCGGGAGGTCGAGCGCAGCCGGACGCCCGCATACCCCAACCTGTTCCTGCGCCAGCTCCCGGCACTAGGCCGTCTGCGGGCAGTGCTCCGCGCCGAGCTGCTGGGACGCCTGGCCGGCGTGAGCGCGAGCTACCTGAGCTCCGCCGGCCTGTCGGCGCCCGGAGGCGGGGCCCGGGACGTGCGCCGTCCCCGGGTCGGCGCCATGATCAACCTCGGCATCCATCTGGTCGACGCCCTGGGGACGCTCGGGGCGGGGCCCCGCCTCGACGCCGTCGGCGCCGACCGCCGCGCCCGGGATCGCATCGAGCTCGGCGGCGTCGCCGTCGGCCGGTGGGCGGATGTGCCGCTCAGCCTGCGGGCCAGCGAGATGGCCCGGCCGGGCGGGGTCGAGCTGGTCGTCAACGGCAGCAGCGGGACGGCGGCGCTACGCGACGGGACGCTGGAGCTGCTCAGCGACCAGAGGGCTCCCGAGCGCTGGGTCGGCGCCCCGCCGGACCCGGCCGAGGCGGTCCGCGCCTTCTTGCAGCGGGTGCGGACGCGCCGCCTCGGCCTGAACGGCCTCCAGGACGCGATCCGCGCCCACGAGGTGCTGGACCGGGCCGCGGTCCTCTAGTAGGTCCAGGGGTACAGCGGCGGGAAGCGGCTGTTCATGCTTTGTGCTGCGGCGCCCCCTGGGCGAGAAGAGCCACCTCCGCCGCGCTCTCGGAGCCGGCGGCGTCCCGGTCATGGAAGAACTCGGCGCCCTCGATGCTGAGGTGGGGAACGAGACGCTCCATCCAGTGGGGGAAGTACCAGTTGACCCGGCCCATGAGCAGCATGAGCGCGGGCACGAGCAGGCACCGGACGACGGTGGCGTCGAGGATGACGGCGACCGCCAGTCCGACCCCGAACTGCTTCACCGTCGGGTCGCCGTTGAGCACGAAGCTGCCGAAGACGAACACCATGATCAGCGCGGCGGCGGTGATCACGCGCGCGCTCGTCACCAGGCCGGAGACGACCGAGTCGTGGTTGCTCTCGCCGGCATGGACGTGCTCCTCGATCTGGCTGACCAGGAACACCTCGTAATCCATCGAAAGCCCGAACAGGATTGCGAACATGAACAGCGGCACGTAGGAGACGATCGGCACCGAGCCGCCGAGGCCGATGACCCCGCTCAGCCAGCCGTACTGGAAGACGGCGGTCAGGACGCCGTAGGAGGCGCCGATCGACAGGATGTTCATGACCGCGGCCTGGGCCGGGATCACGACCGTGCGGAAGGCGAGGATCAGGAGCAGGAAGCTCAACGCGATCACGACCAGGATCTGGAGCGGCAGCTTGCTGGAGATCTTCGCCGCCAGATCGACATAGGCCGCCGTGCTGCCGCCGACGTCGGCCCGCATGTCGGTCCCGTGATCGGCCTTGGGGATGACGGTGTTGCGCAGCGTCGTGACGAGCCGGGCGGTCGCGTCCTGGGCCGGGCCGGACTTGGAGATCGCGTTGAAGTACGCGGTCTTGCCGTCCTTGCTCAGCGTGACCGGCGTGACCGCGGCCACCGTGGCCGTTCCGGCAATGTCCTTCTGAAGGGTCTGCAGCCGCGGGTCGCTGGTGTTCTGCGCCGGGGACTTGAGCGTCACCGCGACGACCAGCGGCCCGTTGACCCCCGGGCCGAAGTTCGTGCTGATCAGGTCGTAGGCGCGCCGGGCGGTGGTCGACGTCGACAGCGCCGCCACGTCCTGCTGCCCCAGGTTGAGCGACAGGAGCGGGATGGTCAGCGGGATCAGGATCGCCAGCGCCGCCAGTCCGGCGATCGCCGGCTGCTTGGCGATGTCGGCGGCCCACCTGGCCCACGGGCCCGTGCGCGCCGCCTCCTCGGAGACGTGGGGCCGGACACGGAGCGACTCGATCCGGGGGCCGAGCAGCGCCAGGATCGCCGGCAGCAGCGTCAACGCCCCGAGCACGGCGACGACAACCGCGATCGCCGCCATCAGCCCCATCGTCGTCACCAGCGGGATGCCGGCGACGGCGAGGGACACGAGCGCGATCGTCACCGTTCCGCCGGCGAAGAAGACGGCTCCGCCTGACGTCGCGGTCGCCCGGGCGACCGACTCCTCCAGGCGCAGGCCCTCGTTGAGTCCCCGGAAATGGCGCGTGACGATGAACAGCGCGTAGTCGATACCGACGCCCAGACCGATCATCGTGGCGAGGGTGGGGGCGACCGTCGGCACCGTCGCCACGTGGCCGAGCATCCGGATGATCGCCAGCGTGACCAGCAGGGAGATGATCGCCGACAGGATCGGCAGGATCATCGCCGTGACCGTGCCGAGCGTCAGGGTCAGGATGATCATCGCCGCGATGATCCCGACGAGCTCGCTGGATTCGGTCGACGGCTTGGACACCTTCTGCCCCAGCTGACCACCCGTCTCCACCTGCAGGCCGGCCGCCCGGGCCGGCTGAGCGCCATTGATGATCGTCTGAGCGTCCGAGACCGACAGCGATCCCGGGGGCACCGCCAGCGTCACCGACAGATAGCCCGTCCGGCCGTCCTTGCTCAGGGCCGAGGCCCCCTGCTGCGTCAGCGGGTTCACGACCGAGGCGACGTTCGGCGCCTTGGCGACGTCGGCCGCCGCCTGGTTGACGGCGGTGGCGTACTTGGAGTCCGTGAGCTTGCCGCTGGAGGTGTGCAGGACGATGGGGCTCGTGCCGTTGGCCTGATTGGGGAACGAGCTCGCGAGCACCGTCGTCGCCCGGTTGCTGTCGGTTCCCGGCAGCGACAGGTTGTCGTTGGTGTTGTCGCCCAGCCGATGTGAGAGGACGATGAGCAGGACGGCGCCGACGATCCACACCACCAGCACAATCCAGCGGCGCCGCACGCAGAAGCGAGCAAGCGCGTACAGCATCCCGGTCACTCGCGCGTCCCCTTCCCGGCGAAGTTGCCCTGCCTCGGCGCCCATCCTCTCGCGGGGGTGGGGCGCTTGTCAAGGAGAGCTCGAGCCGGAGGACCGCCGGCCGGCGGGGGGCTACCGCCGCCGCGGCGGGGGCTACCGCCGCGCGCCGCGGGCCGGAGGACCGCGGCCGGCGGGGGCTACCGCCGCGGGGCCGGCGCGAATTCGCCGGTCGGATCCGCTAGATGTGTCTCATCGCACCGCGCAATCTCGTCAACCTCAAATCCGTCGCCAAGGGCTATGGCAGCCGCTCGGTGCTGCACGACGTCACCCTCGGTGTCAACGCGCGCGACCGGATCGCCGTCGTCGGCGACAACGGCGCGGGGAAGTCGACGCTGGCGCGGTTGATCGTCGGTGCCGAGCAACCGGACGGCGGGGCCGTCACCGCCATAGGGGACCTGGAGGCGGCGCTCGTCGGGCAGCGGGTCGATCTCGATCCTCGGCTGACGGTTCGCGACGAGCTCGTCGGCACCCGCCCTGAGCACGAATGGGCGCGGGACTTCGCCTTTCGCTCCGTGCTCGACGGGCTCCTGGGCGGCGTCGAGCTGACGCGCCTCCCCGCCGGGCTGGAGACGCCGATCGGGCAGCTGTCCGGCGGCGAGCAGCGGCGGATCATGCTGGCGCGCGCCCTGCTGCACGCTCCGGCGCTGCTCGTCCTCGATGAGCCGACGAACCACCTCGATGTCGAGGCTGTGGCGTGGCTGGCGGGCTTCCTCCGGGCCCGCCGCGGCACCCTCATCGTCATCACGCACGACCGGTGGTTCCTGGACATCGTCTGCCGGCGCACGTGGGAGGTGGCCGACGGGGTCGTTCACCAGTACGACGGCGGCTACTCCGCGTACGTGCTGGCGCGGGCCGAGCGCGACCGTCAGGCGGCCGCGAGCGAGGACCGACGGCGCCAGCTGGTTCGCAAGGAGCTCGCCTGGCTGCGGCGCGGACCGCCTGCCCGGACGTCGAAGCCGAAATTCCGCATCGACGCCGCCAACGCGCTGATCGCCGACGAGCCGCCGGCGCGCAACCCGGTCGAGCTGGTTCGGTTCGCGACCGCGCGGCTCGGCGACCGCGTGCTGGACGCCGTCGACGTCTCGGTGACATTCGGCCGCCGGCGGCTGCTGTCGGACGTGACCTGGCGCCTGGGCCCGGGGCAGCGCGTGGCGCTCCTCGGTGCCAACGGGTCCGGCAAGACGACGCTGCTCCGGCTGCTGGCCGGCGACCTGGCGCCGGACGCCGGTGAGGTGGAGCGCGGCGCCACCGTGCATCTCGCTCAGCTCTCCCAGGAGGCGGGCGAGCTGCCGCACGGACTGCGGGTCGTCGAGGCGCTCGCCGAGATCCGCGGCCGGGCCACGACGAGCGCCGGCGAGGAGCTGACCGCCGGAGCGCTCGCCGAGCGGTTCGGCTTTCGCGGAGAACGGCTCCGGGCCCGGACCGACGAGCTGTCCGGCGGCGAGCGCCGGCGCCTGGCCTTGATGCGCCTGCTGCTGGCCGAGCCGAACGTCCTGCTGCTCGACGAGCCGACCAACGATCTGGACATCGACACCCTGACGGCGCTCGAGGACCTGCTCGACGGCTGGCCGGGCACGCTGGTCGCCGTCTCGCACGATCGCTACTTCGTCGAGCGGGTGTGTGATGACGTGTTCGCGCTGCCCGGCGACGGCAGCCTGCGTCACCTGCCCGGTGGCATCGACCAGTACCTGGAGCTGCGGGCCGGGGGTGCTCCGCCGCCGCTCGCTGCGCGGAGGGCGGGCGTCGCCCCCGGGGCCCAGCGGCGGGCGGCGCAGAAGGAGCTTGCCCGCGTGGAGCGGGAGCTCGAGCGGGCCGAGGCCCGGCACCGCGAGGTGGAGGCGACGATGGTCGCGGCTGCCACCGACGCCCAGCGACTGCACGAGCTCTCCGGCGAGATGGGCGCCCTCACCGCGCAGCGAGACCGGCTCGAGGCACGCTGGCTGGAGCTCTCCGAGGAGCTCGAGGCCTAGCCCCGGGGCTTGGTAGCGTGACCGCGTGGATCTCGTCCTGAGCAATGCGCGGCCGCGGTTGGGTGGCTCCGATGCGGTCGAGATCGCCGCCGGAATGTTCGGCGTGACCGGCCATGGTGCCCGCGACCTCGGCAGCGAGCGAGACCGGACATTCCTCGTCCTCGACGGCGGCGAGCGCCCGCTCGCCGTGCTCAAGGTCTCCAATCCGTCCGAGGATCCCGCCGTCCTCGACATGGAGGCGGCGGCGGCGCTGCACGTGACGGCCGTCGATCCGCAGTTGCGGGTGGCGCTGCCGTGGCGGTCGGTGGGGGCGGATCCGTCTCGGCCGCCCGGTCCGGCCCGGCCGGGAGACGACCCCGCCTGGCTGCGCGCACAGTGGTGGGACGGCGAGGTGGCGCATTGGGTGCGGCTCTACGACGTGCTCCCCGGGCGCAGCCGAATCGATGCCTCCGCTCTGTCTGACGCCGCGGTCAGCGCCTGGGGCGACACGACCGCTCGGCTTGCGCAGGCGCTTCGCGGCTTCGCGCACGCCCGCGCCCGCCGCACCATGCTGTGGGACGTCCAGCACGCGCTCGCTGCCCGTTCGATGCTCGGCGACGTGCGCGACGCGGGGACGCGGGCGCTCGTCGCGCGCGTCCTGGACGAGTTCGAGCGGACCGTGGCCCCGGAATGGCCACGGCTGCGGGCGCAGGTGCTCCACACCGACCTGACCGTCGACAACACCCTGACCGACGAACGCGGCTTCGTCACCGGGATCATCGACTTTGGGGACATGAGCCACACCGCGCTGATCGCGGACCTGGCGTCGGTGCTCGACTCGCTGGGAACCGGGCGCGACAGGGCCGACCTGTTCCGCACGGCGCGGCTCGTGCTGGACGGCTACCAGCGGCGGATCGAGCTCGAGGATGTCGAGCTGGCGGTGCTCGGGCCGGCGTGGGCGGCGCGGAGCGCGGTGACGATCGCGATCAGCTCCTGGCGGGTCGCCCAGGGACTCGAGGAACAGGCGTTCGCCGAGCGCTTCAACGCGGAGTGTGCCCACATGCTCGAGACGATGGAGGCTCTCGGCTGGGAGGAGGTAGCCCGGCAGCTCGGCGCGGTTGGAGCGCCGCGGGAGGCTGGATCGCTGGCATCGCGCCGCGCGGCGGCATTCGGCCCGGCGGTGGACCCGCTGTTCTACGACGTCCCCATCGAGGTGGGGTCGGCGGAGGGGGTCTGGATCACCGACACGGCCGGCCGCAGGTACCTCGACGCCTACAACAATGTGCCCGCGGTGGGGCATGGCCATCCGCGGGTCACCGCTGCCATCTCGCGTCAGAGCCGGCGGATCAACACCCACATGCGCTACCTGCATCCCGCGGCCATCGAGCTGGCCGAGCGACTGGCCGCGACGTGTCCGCCGGAGCTCGACACCGTGCTGCTCGTCAACTCCGGATCGGAGGCCAACGATCTCGCCTGGCGCATGGCCACGGCGGTCACCGGCCGCCGCGGCGGCCTGTGCACGGCCTTCGCCTACCACGGGATCACCGAGGCCACGGCGGCGCTCTCGCCGGAAGGATGGCTCGACGGGGTGCGGCCGGAGCACGTCGAGACGTGGGAGCCTCCCGACGGCTACCGCGGGACGTACCTTGACGGGCAGGCGTTCGCCGCGGCTGTCGGTCGTCTGTCGGCGCGCGGGCCGGCGCCGGCGGCGGCCATCCTCGACGGCCTGATCACCAGCGACGGGATTGCCGATCTCGATCCCGCGTACGTGCAGGAGCTGGTGGGCATGAACCGCTCCGCCGGAGCGCTGTGGATCGCCGACGAGGTGCAGGCCGGGCACGGCCGCACGGGTGATGCGATGTGGTCATTCGAGCGGTTCGCGATCGTTCCGGACTTCGTGACCCTCGGCAAGCCGATGGGCAACGGGCACCCGGTCGCCGCCGTGGTCACCCGGCGGGAGATCGTGTCGGCACTGGTGGGGCACGCCACCCTGTTCAGCACGTTCGGCGGCAACCCGGTCAGCGCGGCGGCCGCGCTGGCGGTCCTCGACGTGATCTCCGACGAGCGCGTCCTGGACCGCGTCCGGCAGACCGGCGCCGCGGTGCGAGACGCGCTGGGGGACGTTGCCGCCAGGCACCCGGAGGTGGGGGACGTGCGCGGTGTTGGCCTGGCCTGGGGCATCGAGCTCGTCAGCGACCCGTCCACGCGCGAGCCGGACGCACCGCGCGCCCGCGCGGTCCGCGACCGGATGCGCCACCTCGGTGTGCTGGTGGGGACGACCGGCCGGCACGGGAACGTGATCAAGATCCGCCCGCCGCTGGCGCTGACCGTGGCTGAGGTGCCGGTGCTCGCCGCAGCCGTCGACGCGGCGCTCGGCGACTTGTCTTAATTCGCCGCCCGCTGGGGGCAGTTCCTTAAGTCAAGCGCCACCGCAGCCCGGTCAGGTCAGGTCAGCGGCCGCGGGAGGGGGCGGGTGCGCTACGGCGTCCGGTCCAGCGTCGCCCGCAACGCCTCGAGGCCGGTGTACCGCGGCTGCCAGCCGAGCTCCTGCTTTGCCTTGCTCGTGTCCATGATCGCCGGGTGGCGCAATGCCTCCACCCAATCGGCGGCGGGCGGGATGAACGGCGGCTTGGGCAGCAGCGCGGCGGCGCGCGCCGCGCCATGCACGATGCGAGCGGGGAGGGGCAGAGGTGACAGGCCGAGCTCCCGGACGATGTCGGAGCCGGTCAGGACGCCGTCGCCGGCGATGTTGTATGCGCCGGGTGGCCCTTCCCCCAGCGCGCATCTGAGCAGCGCCTGGCCGACGTCGGCCTCGTGGATGAACTGGATCGGCACCTCGGGAGCAAGTACCGGCAGGGGGAAGGGGAGGGCGCGCATCAGCTCGAGCACCCTGCGGCCGGCGCCGGCGACCGGAGCCGGCAGAGCGCCCTTTGCCCCCAGCGCGTGAGGGCCGAGCACGATCGGCGGGCGCAGCAGGTACAGCGCGGGTTGCGCGGCGGCGGCCGCCTCCTCCTCAAGGGTCTGCTCGAGCTCCGCCTTCTCCCGGGCGTAGAAGAGGCGGTCCGCCGGCCGGGTGGGCCACTCCTCCTTCATGCCCACCGGATTGTCCGGATGAAACCCGTAGGCGGCGACCGATGAGGCATAGACGAAGCGCTCGGCGCCGGCGTCACGGGCGGCGCGGAATGCGTTGACGGTCCCGTCGATGTTGATGGCGCGGATCGTCTCGGCGCCGGCGTTCCCGGTGATCATGAATGCCAGGTGGACGACGACGTCGGCGCCGGTGAACGCCTGGCGCAGCGCATCCTCGTCGCGGACGTCGCCGCGCCGGTACTCCATCTTGTCCCACCCGTGCTCGGATGGGTCAAACGGACGGCGGGCGATGCCGACCACCCGCTCCACGCGGGGTTCGGTCTGCAGCAGCGGGATCAGGCCGAACCCGAATGTTCCGGTGGGGCCGGTGATGGCGACGACGAGGCGGTCCGGGGCGGGCGGCACGGGCTATGCGGTACCCGTGGTGGGTCGATTCGACGCCCGGGCGGTCGCCTGTGCCCGCGGAGAGGAGAAACGCGCCGCCGCCCGGCTTGTCACAGGCGCTATGGTGGCAGCACAGGGTTCGCGGATGGCACTGCACGACACTTCGACCCCCGCGGCGAGTACGCCACCCGCTTCGAGGCTGCACCCGTCGGCGTCGTACAGCATCACCATGCGGGTTCACCTCCAGCAGACGCCCGGGTCCTTCGCCCGGGTCGCCGCCGCCATGGGCGAGACCGGAGCCATCCTCGGCGCCATCGACATCGTGCGCGTCGAGGGTCACGAGGTCATCCGCGATGTGACCGTCGCCTGCGCCGACCTGGACCACAGCAACGCGGTGGTGGCCGCCGTCGAGGCGCTGCCCGGCGTCGAGGTCGAGCACGTGTCGGACCGGACGTTCCTGATGCACCTCGGCGGCAAGCTGGAGATCGCGTCCACCGTCCCCGTCAAGACGCGCGACGACCTGTCGATGGCCTACACCCCCGGCGTGGCGCGGGTGAGCATGGCCATCCATGACGACCGCGACGACGCCTGGTCGCTGACGATCAAGGGCCACACTGTGGCGGTCATCTCCGACGGCACCGCCGTGCTGGGGCTGGGAGACATCGGACCCGAGGCGGCGATGCCGGTCATGGAGGGCAAGGCGCTGCTGTTCAAGGAGTTCGCCGGTGTCGATGCCTTCCCGCTGTGTCTCGCCAGCACGGACGTCGACCGCATCGTCGAGTTCGTCAAGATGGCGGCGCCCGCGTTCGGCGGGATCAACCTCGAGGACATCGCGGCGCCGCGCTGCTTCGAGATCGAGCGGCGGCTGCGCGCTGAGCTGGACATCCCGGTGTTCCACGACGATCAGCACGGAACCGCGATCGTCGTGCTGGCGGCGCTGATGAACGCGCTGCGGGTCGTCGGCAAGCGCGCGGAGGACGTGAAGATCGTCGTGGTGGGGGCGGGAGCCGCCGGTGTCGCCTGCACCGAGATCATGCTCGCCCACGGGGTGGGCGACATCGTCGTGTGCGACATCGACGGCGCCGTCTACCCCGGCCGGCCGGGCCTCGACCCAATTCTGGAGGAGATCGCCGCGCGCACCAACCTCGGCGGTGAGCGCGGCATGGCCAACGATGTGCTGACCGGGGCCGACGTCCTGGTGGGGGTGTCACGGCCGGGCGCCGTGTCCAAGGAGGCCGTCCTCAGGATGGCGCCCCAGCCGATCGTGTTCGCGATGGCCAACCCGGATCCCGAGGTGCGGGTGGAGGAGGTCGGCCATGCCGTGGCGATCATGGCCACCGGACGATCCGACTATCCGAATCAGATCAACAACGTGCTGGCCTTCCCCGGTGTCTTTCGCGGTGCGCTGGACGTGCGCGCCCACACGATCAACGAGGAGATGAAGCTCGCTGCCGCGCGGGCCATCGCCGGCGTCGTCGGCGACGATGAGCTCCACGCCGAGTACATCATCCCCAGCGTCTTCAATCGCGAGGTCGTCAACGCGGTGGCGCCGGCGGTCGCGCGCGCCGCCGAGGCCAGCGGCGTCGCCCGCCGGGCGGCTCCGGCCCAGCCCGAGGGCGCCTGATCGGCCGCTTCGATCCCAGCCACCATCTCGACGGTGCCGGGGTCGCGGGTGGCCCGCTGGTCGTCATCCATGCGGGCGCCGGAGCCGGACGGAGCCTGCGCGACCACGCGGAGCGATGTCACGTGGCCCTGCGGGAGGCCGCGGGCGCCGCCAGGGCCGCCCTCGAGGCGGGGGCCGATGCGGCCGGGGCGGTCCAGGCCGCGGTCGGCATCCTCGAGGGGTTCGAGCTGTTCAATGCCGGGCGCGGGGCGGCGCTGTGCTCGGACGGGTCGGCCGAGCTCAGCGCCGCGATCATGCGCGGATCTGACCGGGCGGCCGGTGCGGTGGCCGGAATCCGCCGGGCAAAGCAGCCGATCGATGCCGCCGTCGCGGTGCTGGCCTCGAATCAGGTGCTGATGATCGGCGGCCACGCCGACGCCTACGCGGCCGAGATGGGAGCCGAGCAGGTTCCCACCGGCTACTTCGTCACCGACCGCCAGCGCGACGCGCTGGCGGCCCGAGCAGCCGCCGAGGCCCACGGCACCGTCGGCGCGGTCTGCCTCGATCGCCACGGCGGCCTGGCGGCCGCGACCTCCACCGGCGGCATCAGCGGACAGCCGCCGGGCCGAGTTGGCGATTCGCCGCTGATCGGCGCAGGCACCTGGGCCGACGCGCGTGTGGCCGTGTCCTGCACCGGGGATGGGGAGGCGTTCATCCGCGCCGGCGCCGCCCGCGCCGTTGCGGCGCTCGTGGCGCAGGGGGCGAGCCTGGCCGCTGCCTGTGACAACGTGCTGGCCGACGTGGGCGAGCTGGGCGGCGTCGGTGGCATGATCGCGGTTGATGCGAGCGGGAGCGCGGCGCTGCCGTTCGTCACCGCGGCGATGCCCCGAGCCCTGTGGCGTCCCGGGCATGACGTGCAGGTGGCGATCGGCCCGGCGTGAGCGGATCCGGCCGCCGGCGAGGGACGAGGAGGGCGAGCCGAGGCCGCCGGCGATGTCCGCGCGCGGACGTCTCCCCGCGGACCACCGCGGCTGCGCCCGGGCTTCGGATGTCGCAAGATCCCGGCCGATGATGCTGACCCAAGTTCGATCGGCAGACGCCGCATGGCGCCGATGAGCAGCCCCCCGCCCGGTCTCGTCGTCGGCATCGTGCGCGAGCCGAAGACGATCAAGCTGGTGCTGGCGGGGGAGCTTGATCTCGCCGCCGCGCCAGCGTTCGAGCGCCAGCTGGAGGAGATCCTCGGCGAGGATGCCCGATCGGTCACGATCGACCTGCAAGACCTGCGGTTTCTGGATTCCGCCGGTCTCCGGGCGCTGCTCGTAGCGCACCGGCGGCTGACCGATAGCGGCCGCGAGCTCCTGCTCGCGCCCGGGCCCCGCGCGGTTCAGCGCCTGTTCGAGCTGACCCGCACCGATCGCATCTTCCGCTTCGTCGCCTGAGTCGCCTGAGTCGCGCAACGCCGGCGCTGCGATCTCCTCGCTAGGCTGGCGCCACCCGCCGCCGAGGACCCAGACGCTGGGGAGGAACCCATGGACGCCGTCAACCACCAAGTTCGCCTGGCCGCCCGCCCTGTCGGTCTGCCGAAGCCCACCGACTGGGAGCACACGGAGGAGCCGGTGGCCGAGCCGGCGGACGGCGAGGCGCTCGTCAAGGTCCGCTACCTCTCGCTGGATCCGGCCATGCGCGGGTGGATGAACGACGCGCGGTCCTATCTGCCCCCGGTGGGGATCGGCGAGGTGATGCGCGCCGGCGGTGTCGGCGAGGTGCTCACCTCCCGGCATCCCGCCCTCGCGGCGGGCGACCTCGTCACCGGGATCACCGGCGTCCAGGAGTACGTGACGCTCGGCGGCGACGGGCTGACGAAGGTCGATCCCGGGCTGGCTCGGCTGCCGGTCTACCTGGGCACTCTGGGGATGCCCGGGCTCACGGCCTACTTCGGTCTGCTCGAGGTGGGCCGCGCCCGGGAAGGCGACACGGTCGTTGTGTCCGGAGCTGCCGGGGCGGTCGGCAGCGTGGTGGGACAGATCGCCAAGATCAAGGGCTGCCGCGCGATCGGGATCGCCGGCGGCCCGGAGAAGTGCCGGCACGTGGTGGAGGACCTCGGCTTCGATGCGTGCATCGACTACAAGTCCGAGAACGTCGGCAGAACCCTGCACCGGCACTGTCCGGACGGGATCGACGTGTATTTCGACAATGTCGGCGGCGAGATCCTGGACGCGGCACTGGCGGCCCTGGCGCGCCACGCGCGTGTCGTGCTCTGCGGCGCCATCTCGCAGTACAACGCGACCGACGGCATGCAGGGCCCGGCGAACTACATGTCGCTGCTCGTCAACCGCGCCACGATGACCGGGTTCCTCGTCTTCGACTTCACCGAGCGGTACGCGGAGGCCGCGCAGGAGATGGCGGGGTGGCTCGCAACCGGCCGGCTCAAGACCTTCGAGGACGTCGCCGGCGGCGGCGTCCGCGCGTTCCCGGAGACACTGCTGCGGCTGTTCCGGGGTGAGAACACCGGGAAGCTGGTGCTCGAGGTCGATTCCGCCTGAGGGACCCGGCCGGGAGGGGGCCTCCTCGGGCGATGAGGGGGATTTTCGCCGCCGGTTCGCATCCTGATCACAGAGCCGGGTGATCCGGCTGGCTACAGTTGATCGCCGTAGGGGACGTTCTCGCTTCTTGTACCGGGGTCTCAGGAAATGCTCGGACTCACGCGCTTCTGCATAGCCCACCGCCGCTGGGTGGTCGTCGGATGGATCCTGATCGCGGTCATCACCACGGTGATCGCTTCCGTGGCCGGGCGGCAGTACGCGAACAACTTCAGCCTGCCCGGGACCGAGGCGCAACGGGTCGTCGACCTGCTCGGCACCGAGTTCAAGGCGCAGAGCGGCGACGTCGACACGATCGTGTTCCACACGACCCACGGCACCGTCACCTCGCCGCAGGTGCGGGCCGCCATCGCGCCGCTCTTGGCCCGTGTCAGCGGGATGCCCCACGTCGTCGCCGTGATCAGCCCGTACGGACCCGCCGGGGCGTACGAGATCTCCAAGGACAGGCGCACAGGGTTTGCGACGATCAACTACTCCAAGCGGGCCAATCTCCTGCCGAGCACCACCGGCCAGCCGGTGATCTCTGCGGTCAATGCCGTGCACGTGCCCGGACTCGAGGTCGCCGCCGGCGGTCAGGTCATCGAGAGCGCCGAGGGCTTCAGCATCGGCCCGGCCACCACCGTCGGCTTCATCGCGGCGCTCGTCATCCTGCTGCTCACCTTCGGATCGCTGCTCACCGCCGGGATGCCGCTCATCACCGCCGGCTTGGGGCTGATCACGGGCATCTCGCTGGTCGGCCTGGCCACCCACGTCATGAGCACGGCGCAGGTGGCGCCGGAGCTGGCGGTGATGATTGGGCTCGGAGTCGGCGTCGACTATGCGCTGTTCATCGTGACGCGGTTCCGTGAGAACTACGGGCGCACCGGCGACGTGCAGCTGTCCGTGATCGAGGCCATGGACACGTCCGGCCGCGCCATCCTGCTCGCCGGCACCACCGTGATCATCGCCCTGCTGGGGATGTTCGCGACCGGCGTCGCGTTCCTGTACGGGTTGTCGATCGCCTCGGTCCTGGCGGTGCTGCTCGTGCTGGGCGCCTCGCTCACGGCGCTCCCGGCGCTGCTGGCGGCCTTCGGCGAGCGGGTCGTGCGTCCGAGCCGGCTGGCGCGCCGGCGTGAGGCCCAGGGTCGTGCCCCACGGGAGTCGGCCTGGCGGCGCTGGAGCGTGATGGTTCAGGCGCATCCGTGGCGGCTGGCCGTCGCCTCGCTCGTGGTGATGCTCGTATTCGTGGTGCCGGTGCTCGGCATGCGGATGGAGTCCAGCGACGCCGGCAACGACCCGTCCAACACGACGACATACAAGGCGTTCAACCTGCTCTCCCATGGGTTCGGCGCCGGGTTCAACGGGCCGCTGGTCGTCGCCGTGCCGCTCTCCAGCCCGTCGCAGGAGGCCGCCCTCGTCGCGCTGCGCGCGAGCGTCGCCCGCACGCCGGATGTCGTGGCCGTCGCCGCTCCCCGGGTCGCCCCCTCCGGGCGGGTGGCGGTGATGGATGTGTATCCCGTTTCGGCGCCGCAGGCGCAGGCGACGAACAATCTCGTCAACCACCTGCGCCAGACGGTGCTGCCGCCGTTCAAGAGGTCGTTCGCCTCGCGACCGCTGGTGGGTGGCTTCACCGCCGGGTCGATCGACTTCTCCAACGTGCTGGCGAGCAAGCTGCCCGTGTTCATCGGCATCGTCGTGGTCCTGTCGGCGCTGCTGTTGTTCGTGATCTTCCGGTCCGTGGTGATCCCGATCCAAGCGGCGGTGATGAACCTCATCAGCATCGGCGGCGCCCTCGGCGCGACCGTGGCCGTCTTCCAGAACGGCTGGCTGGCCAGCGTGGTCGGCGTCACGCCCGGCCCGGTCGAGCCGTGGATACCCGTCCTCATGTTCGCCGTCGTCTTTGGGCTGTCCATGGACTACGAGGTGTTCCTCATCTCCCGCGTCCGCGAGGAGTGGGTGCGCCAGCGCAATGCCACCGCGGCCGTCGCCGACGGCATCGCGTTCACCGGTCGCGTCATCAGCGCCGCCGCCGCGATCATGATCTGCGTGTTCCTGTCCTTCCTGCTGGGGAACGAACGCTCGATCAAGGAGTTCGGCTTCGGCCTGGCCGCCGCCGTCTTCCTCGACGCCCTGGTCGTGCGCTGCGTGCTGCTGCCGGCGGTGCTCGAGATCCTGGGACGGGCCACGTGGTGGCTGCCCCGGAGCCTTGACGCGCGGCTTCCGCGAATCCGGATCGAGGGTGGATCGGCGGAGACCGAGGCGATCGCCCGGCAGCTCGACGACGAGCGGGCGCCGGAGCCCGACACCGCGATGACGGCCGCGTCGGATCCCGAGCGCAGATAGGCGCCGGCCGTCAAGCCGCCCGGCGTGCGCGGCCTCGTCCGGATTGGCGTCACGCTTCGGAGGAGCGCCTCACCGTCTCGTCGCGCTGACGACGATACGCTCGAGCGCCTGCACCTGTCGCGCGACCGTCGACTGGGCCGGTGCCGGCGACGGGATCTTTGCCGGCGACCCGCCGGAGCCGCCGCCCGCGGTGACCACGATCACGATGACGATGAGCACGACCAGGGCGGCCCCGGCTCCGGCAACGAGGATCTCCCGCCGGGGGTGGGCCCGGGTGACCGGCGGCGATCCCAGGACGCCGAGGCCGTCCGGTATCGGCGACATGGTGCGAATGTCGGCGCGGGCCGGTGGTGCGGTGCGGCCGTCGGCCGGCATCGGCCGTGTGGTGTGGGCGTCGGCGGGCATCGGTTGCGTGACGCCCTCGTCGCTGGGGACGGGTCGCGTCGTCGTCGTCGCGTCGGCGAGAAACTGGAGCGCGGCTGCCGCCGACGCGGGTCGCTCGCCGGGGTCCGGGGCGGTGAGCATGGCGACGAGCGCATCCAGCGGCGGCGCCCGCCGCTCCCCGGCGACCTGGCCGATGACGACCCCCGCCGAGTACAGGTCGCTCTGAACGGTGGCCGGCCGGCCCGCCGCGACCTCAGGGGCGAGATAACGCAGCGTGCCGACGACCATGCCCGTCCTCGTCAGCGACGTGCTGTCCTGCGGCTGGGCGATGCCGAAGTCGGTCAGGCGGACGTGCCCCTGGGCGTCGAGCAGGAGGTTGGCCGGTTTGATGTCACGGTGCAGGATGCCGGCGGCGTGGACCGCGCCCAGCGCCTCGAGCAGCTCGCGAGCGAGGTGCTGTGGGTGCGGCATGCGGCCCGCGGCGGTGTCGAGGCGCTGCCGGGGATCGTCGCCGCCGGACGAGCCGGACGCGAGTCGCTGGGCGAGCGTTCCCCCGGGCACGTACTCCATGACCAGGTACGGCCGGCCGTCCTCGACGCCGTAGTCGAAGACGGACACCACGCCCGGATGCGACAGCGCCGCCGCCGCCCGGGCCTCGCGCTTGAACCGCCTGATCCAGTTGTCGTCGTCAGCGATCGTGTCGGCGACGATCTTGACCGCCACCGACCGGCCGAGCCGCTCGTCGACGGCCAACCACACGGTGGCCATGCCGCCGGCGCCGAGACGCTGCTCCAGGCGGTAGCGGCCATCCTCGAGCGTGGTGTCGATTGCGGGTCTCACGCTGCTAGTTCCCGTTCCCGGTCCCGTCGCCCCCGTGCCCGTGGTGACCGCCGCCCCCACCGTGCCCGTCGTGTGGCAGGTGCCCGGGCTGTCCGTCTCCCTTCGGGCCGCCCTGGGGGCCGGGGGCGGACGGGGTTGCCTGAGCGGTGGATGTCGCCTGAGCCGGTGCGGGCGTCGTCGGGGCCGCCGGGGTCGCTGGGGCCGCCGGGGCCGCCGGGGTCGCCGTTGACGTCGCGGCGGCCGTCGGCGTGGACGACGTGGTGGGCGCCGCGGCCGTCGCTGGGGGAGCGAGCGTCTGCATGATGCGCCTATGCACCCGGGCGATCCCCGTGCGCAGCGCCGTCATCTCGGCCGAGCCCAGGGCTCCCGCGTTGCGGTCCACCTGGGCGCTGAAGCCCGAAAGCGCGCTCAGCGCCGCCGTCCGGTTGCCGTTCGCCGCTGCGGCCTGGACCGCCGCGAGCTGTTCCCGCAGCCCGCCGGCGCTCGAGGCGCTCAGCCCGCCGGACGACGACCCACAGCCCGCGAGGGCCGCGGCTGCGAGGCAGACCACCGCACACAGTCGAAGACGTCGTACGCGCATCCCGGCCCCATGATGCAGATCCGAGACGGCGCATGACGCGCCAACCAGGAAGCGGCCGAAGTGTGGCGCGGCCGGCAGCGCCCTGCGCCGGAGAGCACCTGCGCCAAAAATGGCGACGAAGGACCTGCATAACGCGACAAATCGGCCGGATGCCAGATGATTTGGCGCAGATCCGGGGCTGAGCCTGCGCCTGGTGCCAGATCATCGGCCAGGTGTCTAATTTGGCGCAATTTGCAGCTTGAATCCGGTGCAACGGGGGCTGGCCGGTGCAAGAAGGCACCTGGCCGGTGCAACGGGGCCCTGGCCGGTGCACCGGACCGGACCGGGCGACCGCACCGAAGCGGGCCGGGCCACCGGGGCCGGCGGTCAGGCCACCCCGCGGGACCCCCGGAGGAAGTGGGCGATCGAGTCGGCGAGCAGTTCGCCGACCTGGTCGGCGCGGACCATCTGGCCGGTGACGAGGCTGGCGATGCCCTGGACGGTGGCGAAGAGGACGAGGCCGATGCGCTCTGGATCTCCGGGCTCCAGAAAGCGCTCCGCCTGGCCCTGCTCGATGAGCTCCATGATCGGTGAAAAGGCCTGCTCAGCGGCCTGTTCCAGGGCGGCCGCGCCCTCACGGTGCTTGCCGGCGAACATGAGCTCCAGCAGGGTGGAGTCGTCGACCGCGAAGCGCACGTAGGCGGCCGCCATCGCATGGAGACGGCCGACGAACCCCGGGCCGGCTTCCCGGAGCGCCTCCCGGAGCTCGGACCCCAGGCGCTCGAATCCGGCTTCGGCGAGGGCGTCCAGCAGGGCCTGCCGGTCCGGGAAGTGGCGGCGGGGGGCGCCGTGGCTGACGCCGACCTCACGTGCCAGCTCGCGCAGTGACAGGTCTCCGGCGCCCCGTTCGCGCACGGTGCGCTCCGCCGCCTCGAGCAGCGCCTGCCGAAGGTTGCCATGGTGGTAGGCGCGTTGGGTCGTCATGGCCGCTGCGAGGAAGCGTATAGCACAAAGTTGTCGTTGACAGCATTGTTGCCGCCAGCTACATTGTTGTCCATGACTACTTTCTCCTCTCACAGCATTCCGGACATGACAGACCGAACCGTGGTCGTCACCGGTGCCAACAGCGGCATCGGAAAGGCGGCGGCGAAGGCTCTGGCCGTCCGCGGCGCGCGGGTCGTGCTCGCCGTTCGCGACACGGACAAGGGCCACGCAGCCGCCGCGGCCATCCCCGGCACCACCGAGGTCCGGCGCCTGGACCTCGCCAGCCTCGAGTCCGTCCGAGAGTTCGCCGCCGGATGGGACGGCGCGATCGACCTTCTGATCAACAACGCCGGCATCATGATCCCGCCGTACTCCAAGACCGACGACGGGTTCGAGATGCAGTTCGGCACCAACCACCTGGGTCACTTCGCCCTGACGAACCTGCTGCTGGAGCACGTGGCCGGCCGCGTGGTCACCGTGTCGTCGACCGGCCACCGCTTCGGCACGATCGACTTCGAGGACCTCAACTGGGAGCGCAAGCCGTACAAGGCCTGGCGCGCCTACGGCCAGTCCAAGCTGGCCAACCTGCTGTTCACGGCCGAGCTGCAGCGCCGGCTGACCGAGGTCGGCTCCACGGTGCGCGCGACGGCCGCCCATCCCGGCTACGCCGCCACCAATCTCCAGTTCCACAGCGGGTCACGCGTCAACGACGCGTTCAACGCAGTCGCCAACCGGGTGCTGGCCCAGGACGCCGACGGGGGCGCGCTGCCGACGCTCTACGCCGCCGTCGCCGAGATCCCGGGCAACAGCTTCGCCGGGCCGGGCGGCTTCATGGAGCAGCGGGGAGCGCCGAAGCTCGTCAACCGCTCCAGCGCGGCGTGGGACATGGACGTCGCCCGGCGGCTGTGGGACGCGTCGGAGGAGCTGACCGGCGTGCAGTCCCCGCTGAAACAGGCCGCCCTCACGTCGTAACGCCGTTGCGCGCCGGCGGTGCCGTCTGCAGCCATGCGGCGGTCACCGTGTTGCGCAGGACCCAGAGATCGGTGATCGGTCCCACACCTCCGGGCACGGGCGATACGGCCTCGGCGACGGGTTCGACCGAGGCCGTTTCGACGTCGCCCACCAGGTGGACCGAGCCGTCGGCGGCCCTGATCGCATTGATCCCGATGTCGATCACCAGGGCGCCCTCACGGACGAGGTCGCCGGTGATCAGGCCGGGCACGCCGACGGCGACGATCAGGATGTCGGCGGTGCGGGTGTGCTCGGCCAGGCGACCGGAGTCGTAGGTGTGCCGGTGACAGGAGACGACGGTCGCGTTGCGCTGCAGCCCCAGGATCGCGGCCGGCTTGCCGACGTTGTTGGAGCGGCCGACGAGCACGAGATTGAGCCCGTCGTAGGCGATGGCCGGGTCGCGCCCCACCGACGCGGTGTAGCGGTCGAGCATATGAAAGGCGGCGGCCGGAGTGGAGGGGACGAAGCGTGGCGTTCCCAGCGACAGCAGCCCGGCATTGACGGGGTGCAGCGCCTCGACGTCCTTGAGCGGCGGCAGCGCCGAGAACACGCGTGATTCCGGCAGGTGGGCGGGGAGGGGCCGCAACACGAGGATCCCGGTGATCTCCGGATCGACGTCGAGCTCGGCGATCTTGCCGACGACCTGGCCGAGTGTGGCGTCGCCCGGCAGCCGGACCGGGCGCGACACGATCCCCGCCTCGTGGGCGTGGCGGTCGATGCGCCGCTGGTAGACCTCCGCCGCCGTGTCGTCGCCGACCAGGATCGTCGCGATTCCCGCGCCGCCCGGAAGCTGGGCAAGCTCGTCTCGCAGCAGCTCGCTCAGCTCCGCGGCGTAGGACCGGCCGTCGATCAGCATGGCGCCGATTCTGACGGACGCGAGCCCGCGGGACCCGCGCGGTCCCGGCTATGAGAAGCTCGTGAAGAACCGCCGGGCGACACGGCGCCCGGTCGTCAGCCGCCGGTTGGCGATGCCGATCTCCTCGATCACGCCGTGCTGGACCTTGAGCACACCGCGTCCGGAGCCGAGGGGGACGACGTACCAGCGGTTGCGTCCCACATCGCTGGGCGCGCCGGCGTGAAGCCGGCGGGCGACCCGCGCCAGACGGGTGCCGACGTGGACGCCCCGCAGCGAGTAGTGCTCGGCGGCGGTCAGGATCAGGACCACCCGGCCGGTGAGCCGGTGGCGCGCCGCCCGCGGCTGGGAGCGCAGGAGCGACGGCGAGGCGTACGCGACCCGGATGCCTCGCCGGGCCGGGCAGAAGAAGTCCATGTAGCGATGGCGGCGGGTTGAGGAGCGCGGGAACCGGCTGCGGGCCTGGCGGCGCGTCATCCCCAGGCGCACCGGCCCCAGGGAGCCCGCCGTCAGCCGCGGCGCCGGCTTGGAGCACGCCGCCGGGGCGGCGGTCGCGCCGAGCACGACGACCGACCGGCCTCCCGGCAGATCGA
>DASZMK010000113.1:0-26572 GCA_035551855.1 Solirubrobacteraceae bacterium | reverse complement strand
GCAGGCAGGCTTCCCCGCCGACCGTGACGTCGAGGCCTACGATGCCGCCGGCTGCCCGCGCTGTGGCGGCGGTGGCTACCGGGGCCGGATCGGCATCTACGAGATCATGCCGGTTACCGATGCCATTCGGGATCTGGCGCTGCACAGTGCGTCCGCCGACCGGATCGCCGAGACCGCCCGCGCCGAAGGGATGCGGACATTGCGACAGGACGCGTTCGAGAAGGTCCGGCATGGCGTCACCGCCATCGACGAGGTCATCCGCGTTCTAGGCACGTAGGCGAGGCTCAAGCTTTCGCCCCCTCGTGCCGACTTCGTAGACATGTCAGTCGACTTCGCGGACATCGTACTCGCGGCACTCGAACGTCGCGCGTCGGACATCCACCTGACCGCCGGTGCGGCGCCCCACGTCCGGGTCCGCGGTCGGCTGCTCGCGCTCGAGGGCTTTCCAACGCTCGGCGTCCAGAACACGCGCGAGATCGTCTACTCGATCATGAGCGACACCCAACGCCAGCAGTTCGAAAATCAGCGCCAGGTCGACTTCAGCTACTCGGTTCCGCGGACGGCGCGGATGCGTGTCAACGCCTACGTGCAACGCGGTGCGGTCAGCGCTGCGCTCCGGGTGATTCCCAGCGAGACGAAGTCGCTCGAGCAGCTGGGCATGCCTGCGGTGGTTGGTGAGATGGCATCGCTTCCCCGAGGCTTGGTGCTCGTCACCGGCCCGACGGGCTCCGGCAAGTCGACGACGCTGGCCGCCGTTATCGACCAGATCAACAACACGCGCGAGGACCACATCCTCACCATCGAGGACCCCATCGAGTTCCTGCACAGCCACAAACGGTGCCTCGTCAACCAACGCGAGCTCGGCAGCGACGCGACCAGCTTCGCGGATGGGCTGCGAGCGGCGCTGCGCGAGGATCCGGATGTCATCCTCGTCGGCGAGATGCGCGACCTGGAGACGATCTCCACCGCGCTGACGGCGGCCGAGACCGGTCACCTCGTGCTCGCGACCTTGCACACGCAGGATGCGCCGCAGACGATCGACCGTGTCATTGACGTCTTCCCGCCTCACCAGCAGCAGCACGTGCGCGTCATGCTGTCGGTGGCGCTCCAAGGGGTGGTGGCCCAGCAGCTGCTGCCGACGTCCGACGGCTCAGGACGCGTGGCAGCGGTGGAGGTCCTGGTGCCGACCCCGGCGGTCCGCAACCTGATCCGCGAAGGCAAGACACACCAGATCTACTCCGCCATCCAGACGGGCGGCGAGCACGGCATGCAGACGATGGACGCCGCCCTGACGGAGCTGGTGCGGGCCGGCAGGATCACGCGCGACGTCGCCCGCCGCAGAGCGTCGGTGCCCGCGGAGCTGGAGCGGCTATTGGGCGGTGCCAGTCCCGCCGTCAGTCAGTCCGCCGGCAACGTCGCCTACCTCCAATGAATCAGAGCTACGCATTTCGCGCTGTCGACACCCTCGGCGTCAAGCACAAGGGAGAGGTCGAGGCCGATTCCCCAGAGGGCGTTTTCCAGCTGTTGAAGGGCCGGGGTCTCCTCCCCCTCGAGGTCAAGCTGAAGACGAAGTCGATGGAGCTCTCCTTCGACCGGTTCACGCGGATCACACTCGAGGACCTGGCGCTGATGACGCGTCAGCTCTCGACGATGATCTCCGCCGGCCTGTCGCTGATGCGCGCCCTGATGGTCCTCGAGACGCAGATCGAGAACAAGCGCCTGAAAGCCACGGTCGTTCAGATCCGACAGCACATCGAGAGCGGCGCATCGTTCTCCGATGCCCTTGCCCAGCATCCGAAAGTCTTCTCCGCTCTCTACGTCGCGATGATCCGCGCCGGCGAGACCGGCGGCTTTCTGGAGAGCTCGCTTCTGCGCGTTGCCGAGCAGCTCGAGGCCCAGAACAAGTTGCGGCGCCAGGTGCGCTCGGCGATGGTCTACCCGGCCGTGGTCAGCAGCATCGCGATCTGCGTCGTCACTGCGATGCTCATGTTCATCATTCCGGTCTTCGCCGGCGTCTTCAAGACGTTCAACGGCAAGATGCCGTCCCTGACCGTCCACACCATCGCCGTCTCAAACGTGCTCCGTCATCAGTGGTACTTCGTCATCTTCGGCGCGGCCGCACTCGTTCTCGCGTTTCGCAAGTGGAAGTCGTCAAAGGTGGGTCGTCCCGTGTGGGACCGCGCCCGGCTCAAGGCGCCGGCGAAGATCGGCTCCGTCGTGCAGAAGATCGCGCTGGCCCGTTGGGCCCGCACCCTCTCTTCCCTGACGTCTGCCGGGGTCCCGATGCTGGAGGCGATCGACGTCACCGGCCGCACCGCTGGGAACACCGTCGTCGAGAACGCGATGGTGGCGGTTCGCAACTCTGTGCAGGGCGGCGGCACGATTGCATCCGCGCTGGCCGGTGAGGCGATCTTCCCGTCGCTCGTGACCAACATGGTCCGCGTCGGCGAGGAGACGGGCGCACTCGACTCGACGCTCGGCAAGGTGGCCGACTTCTACGAGGAGCAGGTCGAAGCGGCGGTGAAGGCGCTCACCTCGATCCTCGAGCCGATCATGATCGCCGTCGTCGGCTCCGTGGTGGGCTTCATGATCCTCGCCATGTACCTGCCGATGTTCCACGTGTACGACGCGATCAAGTAGGACGCGCGTCGGTCGCAGGTAACGGAGACGGCACTAGACCTTGGTGGGGTCTTGGGCCGCACTCAACGCGACGAATAGACACTATGGCCCAGACTCAACCTGCGCTGCCGTTCGTGCACCTCGTCGTCGAGCGGTTCGACTACGAGCGTGTCGGCGGCGAGTGGGGCGAGTGGGCGGCCCTCCGACTGCTGGCCGGATTGGGAACGGAGACGATCACGCCCTCCGCGGCCTACATCGTGGTCGAGTGTGACGCGACCGGCGATTCCGTCTATGCGGCGGCGACTTCCTCCAGCGTCGAGCGCCGGCTGCGGACCGATGGCCCCGCCGAGTTCGAGGCCCTCTGGTCCGCGACGTTCTCCGTTCCCCTCGAGGTCGTGGAGGCACCTGCCGCGCTGTTCAAGCTGATTGCCGGGGAGCGGCGGCCGGTGGCCGTGGCGCTGCCCGTGCCCCAGCTCAGCCACATCGGTCACCCCGTCCTCTCGCTGACGGAGCTGCGGCGGCGCCACCACGAGACGATGCGCCGGCGCACGATCGGCAGCGCCCGTCAGCTGGCCGCCGTGGCGACATCGGTGGCGGTGACAGCCACCTCCGTTCCGACCGCTGCCCTGGCCACCCAGCTGACGACGCCGAGCGCCACGCCGGCGCCGACGGCCGCCCCCCTGACAACCTCGACGCCGGCGCCGACCACGACAACGGCCACGACCACGGCGCCTGCGACCCCCGGCCCCTCTGTGGCCGCCGCTGCCTCCGCCGGCGCGCCCGCACCGGTGCGGCAACGGAGCTCGAGGCACTCGACGAAGCTCCACCAAAAGCGGACGCATCGAATCGCGTCACCTTCCACGGCATCTCACCGGTCCGTGACCAGCACCACCCGGGCTCCGTCCGGATGCGCCACCACCGACACCGCCGGACCGACCGCCTACGCGGCGACCGGACACACCGCCACCTCCGCGCACGCCCGGCACGTCACCTGCCACACGCGCCCCGCCTCCGGACCGACGTCGCCGCCACTGGGCGCTGCCCTGTCTTTCGGTACCCCGGGCTCGGCGACCTCCACAACCCAGAACCCGGCGCCCACCTCGACCCCACGGCCGGGTAAGCCAACCCCCACCCCGCCCAGTCATCACCCGGCCCCCGGGCACGCCGCGCAGCCGGCACACCACGGCGGGACGCACTCGTCGTCGACCGGCGGCGTCGCCCCCGCCGCCCCGTCGAGGCCGGTTCATTCCTCGACACCCTCCTCCTCCCCCGCACCGGTGAGCGCGCTGTCCAGCACGCCCGCCGGCTTCAGCGGCCCCAAGTCGTGGACCGGGACGGTCGCCGCCAACCCGGCGCTGACCGGTGCCGTGACCGAGCTGTCCGGCCTCCTCTCCAACGGCAACCGGCCTCCCTCGTTCCTGATCCCGGTCTACATGGAAGCCGGGAAGCGCTACGACGTGCCGTGGGAGGTGCTCGCCTCCATCAACGCGATCGAGAGCGACTACGGGCGCAACCTGAACACGTCCAGCGCCGGCGCCGTCGGCTGGATGCAGTTCGAGCCCTCCACGTGGAGCCAGTACGGCATGGCGGTCGACGGCCACAGCGTCCCCAACCCGTACGACCCGCGTGACGCCATCTTCTCGGCCGCTCGGTACCTGGCCGCCGCCGGCGCCGCGCAGGACGTACCTAAGGCGGTGTTCGCCTACAACCACGCGTCCTGGTATGTCGACGAGGTGATGTCCCGGGCCAAGGCGATCGCCGGGCACGTGCAGTACGAGAGTTCGACCCTCCGGCACGGCGTGTTCGCGGTGTCCTTCGCCACGGGCCAGAAGACGGCACCCAAGATCCGGTACACGAGCGGTGTCCTATCGCATTACGACCGGCTCATCTCGGCGGCCAACATGGTCAGTGCCGCCAATTTCCCGTATGTCTGGGGCGGTGGTCACACGCAGCCGTCGCAGTTCGCCCCGTTTGATTGTTCCGGCTCGGTCTCCTATGTCATCCAGCAGGCCGGATACACAGTTCCGACGACCGTCTCCGGCGACATTCCGGTCTGGAAGTTCCCAGCGGGTCCGGGGCAGGTGACGATCTTCTACAACCCCACTCACACGTTCATGCGAATCGGCGACCGGTACTTCGGCACGAGCGGCTTCGCGCGGCCGGGAGGCGGGGCCGGATGGTTCAGCGTCGACAAGCTCCCCGCCGACTACCTCGCGCAGTTTCGCGAGGTGCACGTGCCCAACCTGGGCCCGGACTCGTTCAGCGGATCCGAGCCGCCGGTGGTCGTCACCCCGCTGCTCAAGAAGCACCGGCACCGGAACACGACGTCGACGGTCCGCTTCTGGCCGCTGATGTCGACGCTTGGCGTGTTCCCCGGCGCCTCCAACCAGGCCTAGCCCGAGTCACCGAACGGCGTGGAGTGCAACCAGAGCCGTCGCTCAGGACGTCTGGACCGTGCATGACGTGCCAAATCCGGGCCTCCCCAGCCCCCCATTTGCGCAGGATCGCCAGGCGCAATCCGGATCTGACGCATGGTGCAGGCCAGAATCCGGTGCACCGCGCCACCCTGCTTCCGCTGCTCCCGTAAATGTCCCCGCCGGCGCCTCACTCGCCGCGTCGGCGGCTCCCCGCGTCACCACCGCGCGCAATCGATGATCCACAGGCAGAATGCCCCCGTGGCGTTCTCACCGGAGACCCTGGAGTCGATGACGGCCGCGCTCGCCGCGGTGGCGCGTCTGGACCTGGATCCGGCCGGGGCCATCGATGTCCAGGTGTCGCAGCTGCTGGCGTTCACCGGAGCCCCGTCGCTGGCGCTGTGGACACTCGGCGCCGGGGGGCAACCGACGACGGTGGCGGCTGCCGGCGATCCGGATCACCACTCAGCAGAGACCCGGGTCGTAGCTGAAGCGATGCTGAGCGCGCGCGGGCCGGCCCTCGTCGCACAGCAGGAAGTGCTGGGGGTGCGGATCCAGGGGGCGCGGGGACCCGACGCGGCGCTGATCGCCGCCGGCATCGAGTCGTCCGTGCGCCGGCATCAGGAGCTGCTCACCGCCGCGGCGCCGATCCTCGCCGCGCTGCTCGACCGGTTGCGCGGCGCTCACGGGTCGCGCGACGTGCACTCAGGGCCGCGCGACGCGGCGCACGGAACGCCCTCGGAGGTCCCTCCCGCACCCGGGACGGACGCCGACACGCCGGACGGCGCAGCCGAGCGCCTCCTGGCGCGGCTGAGATTCGATCTCCACGACGGGCCGCAACAGGAGGTGTACCTGCTGGCGCAGGACCTCCAACTGTTCCGAGACCAACTGCAGGCGGTGATCGCCGGCAACCCGGACGAGGCGCGCGTCCTGGGTCGGCTGGACGATCTCGAGGCTCAGGTCGTCGCTGTGGATGCCGGGCTCCGCCGCCTGTCGACGTCGGCCCAGTCGCCGTTTCTGCTGCCCGGCACGCTGGCGGAAGTGCTCGCGGAGATCACGGACGCCTTTGCGCGGCGGACGGGGATCACCCTCCGAACGGAGATAACCGGCGATCTCGGTCGGCTGAGCGATTCCCAGCGGGTGGCGATGCTGGCACTGATCAGCGAGGGGTTGACCAACGTCGGCAAGCACAGCCACGCCGCCACGGTGGGCATCTCCATCACCTCCGAGATCCGCGGGGTCACCGTCGAGATGCGCGATGACGGCACCGGCTTTGACCCCGAGGCGGCGATGGCGGCCGCGACCCGTGACGGCCATCTCGGTCTGCGGGGCATGCATGACCGGATGAGCCTGCTCGGCGGCCGGACGCAGATCGAGTCGCAGCCGGGCGGTCCCACGGTCATCTCGGCGTTCCTGCCGCGGTGGCCCTCCAGCCCGTAACGGACGACGGCTACGCGATCCCCTGCTCCAATGCGTAGCGCACCGCGCCCGCCCGGTTCGGGACGCCGAGCTTGCGGTAGATGTTGGTCAGGTGGAACTTGATGGTGTGCTCGCTGATCCACAGATCGCGGCTGATCGCGGCCGTCGTCATTCCGGTGGCAACCGCTGACAGAATCGACCGCTCCCGGTCGGTCAGAGACGATGGTGCGGCGGCATCGGCCGGCGACGGCAGCGGCGAGACGGCCGCCGGCGCTTGAACGACAGCGCCACTCGCCACCTGGCGCAACACCGAGGTGAGGTCGATGGTCCGGGAGCTCTTCGCGACGTAGGCGCTGGCCCCGTCACGCAGCGCGGCGTCGACCGTCGTCCGGTCATCGCTGGCCGACAGCACGATCGTCTTGATCTGCGGCCACCGGCGGCGGATGAGCTTGATCATCTCGGTGCCGGACACGCCGGGCATCCTGAGATCCATCAGCACGATGTCCGGACGGCGGCGCTCGACGAGCTGGGCGAGCTCAGGCCCGGAGTGGGCCTCCCCCACCACCTGCATGTCGCCGAGGTGCTCGATCGTGCGCCGGATACCGGCGATGATCAGCGGGTGATCGTCGGCGATCAGCACCGTCAGCCGAGCGGCTCGCACCTCGTCATGGCGCGCCCGGATCTCCTGTGCAACTGCTGGCATGTGTCGGCTCCCGGTCCGGGCGGGTCAGGTCAGGCCGCCACCGGACACTCATGTTGTCGGCGCGGAAGGGCGCCGGCTTTAGACCAACGTCTAGCCGGGTGCCGGTTCGCGCGTCCCGCCCCCACACGAAAAATGGCAGCAACGACGGGCAGGGGCGGCCGCGCCACGCTCCGGGTGGGCCCTCACCCCATGCATGACGCGCCAAATCATGACCTCGCCCGGTGATCTGGCACAGGACGCAGGCTCAGCCCGTGTTCTGCGCCAAACCGCGCAGCGGCCCCCGGATTTGCCACATGGTGCACGCCAGAATCCGGAGCAACGGGGCATCGCACGTGCTCCCTACGAAGGAACCAGCCGGTCCCCGCGCGCACGCGCTCCCCGTGACCGAAGCAGCCGTTTCCCACGCCAGATCCGAGCAACGCGGCACACGCGCGCTTCTGCGCCCGGCCAGGGCGATGCGCCTCCAGGCTCCTCTACCGGCGTGACGCCGCCAAGATCGGTATAGCTCTTGTGATGGGCGTTGAGGAGACGACCACGGACAGGCCGAGCTGGTGGCAGAAGCTGCCCGCGGCGGACCGGGAGCGAGCGGTGCCGGCTGAGCCACCGGCTCACGCTCGGCTGATGAAGGCCGTCCTCGAACGCGAGTGCTTCAGCGACCCGGACTGGATCTTCGAACGCAAGCTCGACGGGATCCGCTGCCTGGCGATCCGCGACGGCGCGCAGGCCCGGATGCTCTCGCGCAACGACCTTGATCTCGCGCACCGCTACCCGGAGGTGCGGGAGGCAGTGGCCGAGCAACCGTCCCAGCGATTCGCCGCCGATGGAGAGGTCGTCGCCTTTGACGGGGCTCAGACGAGCTTCGCCCGGCTCGCCGAACGAGGTCGCCGCCCCGTGCCCGTGTTCTTCTACCTGTTCGACCTGCTGTGGCTCGACGGCCTGGACATCCGAGCCCTGGGGCTGCGGACCCGCAAGCGCCTGCTGAGCCGGACAATCCACTTCGAGGATCCCCTGCGGCTGACCACCCATCGCAACCGCGACGGCAAGGCGATGTTCTCCGATGCGTGTCGCCGGGGATGGGAGGGCGTGATCGCCAAGCTTGCGGACAGCCCCTACCGCGAGTCACGCTCGCGGGACTGGCTGAAGTTCAAGTGTGAGGCCGGGCAGGAGCTGGTCATCGGCGGCTTCACCGCGCCTCGCGGCAGCCGCACCGACTTCGGCGCGCTGCTCGTCGGCTATTACGACGACGGCCGACTCCGGTACGCGGGCAAGGTCGGAACCGGCTTTGACCGGGAGACGCTTCGCACGCTGGGCCGCCGGCTGACCGAGCTGCGCCGTGATCAGTCCCCGTTCGCGGACCCCGGCTCCATCCGGGAGCGGGGCGTGACCTGGGTGCGCCCGGAGCTCGTCGCCCAGCTGGCGTTCACGGAGTGGACCTCGGCGGGACGCCTGCGCCACCCCCGGTTCCTGGGGCTGCGCGACGACAAGCCGCCCCGCGAGGTGGTGCGCGAGGCGGTGCGCGGCCGATGAGCGCAACGATCACCGTGGGCCGCCGGAGCGTGCAGCTCAGCCACCCTGACAAGGAGCTGTTCGGTGACCCGCCGGTGACAAAGCTCGACCTCGCGCGCTACTACGAGCAGGTCGCCGGCGCGATGGTCCCCCACCTCCGCGGCCGGCCGCTGGCGCTCCAGGCATTTCCGAACGGCATCGACCGCGGTGGCTTCTTCATGAAGTCGGTCCCCGACTACTTCCCGTCGTGGATCGCAACCGCCACCGTGCCCAAGCGCGGCGGCACCCTGACCCAGGTCATCGCCGAGGACGCGGCGACCCTCGTCTATCTGAGCGGACAGAACGTCGTCACGCCGCACGTGTGGCTGTCACGAGCCGACCGCCCACGCGAGCCGGACCGTCTGATCGTCGATTTCGACCCATCTCCCGGCGCCGGGTTCACCGAGGTCCGAGCGGCGGCACGTGATGCGGGTGAGCGGCTGCGCGACGCCGGCCTGCATCCCTACGCCATGGTCACCGGATCGCGCGGGATCCACGTCGTCTGCCCGCTGCGCCGCGGTCCTTCCTTCGGCGACGTGCACGGGTTCGCCCGCTCGCTGGCCGAGGCGATGGTCGCCGCCGATGCGGATCACCTGACGCTGGAGTGGCGGCGCGCCGACCGCGGCAGCCGGATCTACGTCGATGTCAACCGCAACAACTACGCCCAGCACGCGGTGGCACCGTACGCCGTCAGACCCCGCCCGGGAGCGCCGGTGGCGATGCCGATCCCGTGGGACGAGCTGTCGGACTCCCACCTGAAGCCGGACGGCTGGACGATCCGAAACGCGACGGATCGCCTGGAGGCGCAGGGCGACGCGTGGAGGGACATGGCCCGCCACGCGCGCAAGCTCCCGGCCCATCCCTGACCGCGCGTCGCGCCCGTCCGGTCTCCTAAGCTCGAAGGCATACCCATGCTGATCGCGGTCACCGACCATGCCGCCGACCGATTCCGCCAACGCGTGCGCGGAACCCTGAGCGAGAAGACGGAGATCGCCGCCCGCGTCGCCCGCGCCCACGCGGCCGGACGGGTGGAGCCCGGCGACCGGGGTGCTCTCCTGATCCGGGATCTGCAACGCAGAGACCTGGTCTTCGTCTGCCGGCGAGAGGGCGACGAGCTGGTGGTCACGACCCTGTGGGAGGAGGGCGAGGAGGCGGCGGTTCCCAAGCGGTTCACCGACGCCCTGCGCCGCGACGACCACCGCCTGCGGCCCCGGCGGCCGGCGAGCTAGGCTCCAGGTCATGTCCGATCTCCCCCCGCGCGAACTCGGCACGTCCGGACTGAGGGTCTCGATCGTCGGCCTGGGCTGCAACAACTTCGGCCGGCGCCTGGATCTGGAGGGCACCCGGGCGGTCGTCGACGCCGCGCTCGAGGAGGGCATCAACTTCTTCGACACCGCCGACATCTACGGGCGGGGGCAGAGCGAGGAGTACCTCGGTGAGGTTCTCCAGGGGCGCCGGGACCAGGTCGTGCTGGCGACGAAGTTCGGCATGGACATGGGCGACGGAAAGGGCCCGCGCGGCTCCCGGGACTACGTCCACCAGGCCTGTGACGCGTCCCTCGAGCGTCTGCGCACCGACGTCATCGACTTCTACTGGTACCACCAGCCGGACGGCGTCACCCCCATCGCCGAGACGCTCGAGGCCCTCCATGAGCTCATCCAGGCGGGCAAGGTCCGTTCGATCGGCGCCTCGAATTTCACCGCGGCCCAGCTCGAGGCGGCCGACGAGGAAGCCGCCGTCCATGGGTTCACCCCGTTCAAGGGGCTCCAGAACGAGTACAGCCTGCTCGTGCGCGATCCTGAGGAGGACATCCTGCCGCTGTGCGAGCGCCTCCGCATCGGCTTCGTCCCGTTCTTCCCCCTCGCCTCCGGGCTGCTGACCGGCAAGTACCGGCCGGGCCAGACGGGTCCGGAGGGCGCCAGGTTGTCCGCGCGGGACGAGATCGCCACCGACGAGCAGTTCGAGCTGATCGGTGCCCTGCAGGCCTACGCCGACGAGCGCGGCGTGTCGCTGACGGACGTCGCGATCGGCGCGCTCCTCGCCAATCGCACCGTGTCCTCGGTGATCGCCGGTGCCACCAAGCCGGAGCAGGTGCGCAGCAACGCCGCCGCCGCTCGCTGGACCCCCAGTGGCGAGGACCTGGCGGCGCTGCGCCGCGTGCTGTCCTCGCACGACGCCTGAGCCGGGGCCGTGATGCAGCCTGTCCGCCTGCGCCCGCCGCTCTGGGCCCGGTGGGTGCTCTCGCTCGGCACGGGGCTCATCCTGCTCGTGGCCCTGGTGCTGTTCGTCGAACACAACAGCAACAACTCCGAGGCGACGCAGAGTCCCGCCGCCGTGGCTCGCGCCAACCGGCAAGCCGAGATCGTCGTCGCGCAGGATCAGGCCCCCCACGTCGTCGCCCTCAAGCCCGGTGCAGGCGCGCGCGCCGCGTTGACTCGCGCCGTGCGCGGGGAGATGACGGCGCTGATCAACAACGGGATCATCGAAGGCCCCGTGAGCCGGGCGGGGTGCGCGCAGACCGGCGGCCACGCCGGCCGCCTGGCCTTCAGCTGCACCGCGGTCGCCGCCGGCGTCAACTATCCCTTTCTCGGTGTGGTCGACACCCGGGGACGCCAGGTGACCTACTGCAAGCGCGACGCGCCGCCCGTTCCCTCCATGAACATCCCGGTCAGCCGGCGCTGCCGGGCCTGAGACCGGGCTCTCACCGCCACGTCACCGCCCCGGGCGCCCGCGAGTGCGGCGAGAACCGCACGGCGAGGAGCTTGGCCCTCCGCGGCACCGAGAAGCCGACACAGCCGCTGCGCGTCTCGCCGGCCCCGACCAGGCTCTCGAAGTCGACCACGGGGGTCTGGCACGGTCCCCGCTTGATGAACAGGGGCGGCGCCGTGCCCGCGGACGGGATCAACGACCAGTCGCCGGAGGCGGTGCTGTCGTAGGTGGCCCCGGCCAGGCTGCGAACGCTCACGACGACCCCCACGGGCCGCATCCCCGGCAGGAGCGCGCTGCCGGAGTCGGAGACCGGGTCGATGACGCGGCTGACGGTCACCGCCAGCGTTGAGGATCCGGCCTTCACCCGCTGGGTGGCGCCGATCGGCGCTGCGCCCGTCCGACGGTCCGGCCGACGTGGGCGACGGGCCCTGTGCGTGGCGGTGGAGGTGGGCGAGCGCGAGGTGGTGGCCGAGCTGGAGCCGGAGCCCGAGGCCGAACCGGAGACCGAATGGGACTCGGAGCCGCCACAGCCCGCGACGGCGACCGCCGCCGCCAGCGCGAGGCATCCGGCTGCCGACGGGCGCGTTCCAGGACCTCTGATCAACGTTCGAAAACATAGTCCCCAGCCGGGGTGTGTATGACCCGGGCCGCCGGGTAGCCCCCCAATGACGGGGTTGTTGCGGAATGCCCCGGAGTGATTGCACGCGACCAGGCGGGAGCACCGATGGCAAACGAACTGAATGGCAAGAGGATCGCGATCATCGCCACCGACGGAGTCGAGCAGGTGGAGCTCACGGAACCCCGCAAGGCGGTCGAGCAGGCGGGTGCCACGACCGAGCTGCTGTCGCCGAAGAGCGGCGAGATCCAGGCGATGAACGGCGACATCAACCCGGCGGACACCTTCAAGGTCGACAAGGAGATCGGCGACGCATCCCCGGATGACTACGACGGGCTGATCCTTCCCGGCGGGACGGTCAACGCCGACCGCTGCCGGATCGAGGACGAGGTCGTCTCGTTCATCCAGAACCATTTCAAGGTCGGCAAGCCGGCCGGCGCGATCTGCCACGCGCCGTGGGAGCTCGTGGAGGCTGACCTGGTGCGCGATCGGACCCTCACCTCCTACCCCAGCCTCCAAACCGACATCCGCAACGCCGGCGGCAAATGGGTCGACCGGGAGGTCGTCGTCGACGAGGGCCTGGTGACGTCTCGCAATCCAAACGATCTCCCGGCGTTCTGCGCGAAGATCGTCGAGGAGTTCGCCGAGGGCAAGCACTCCGTCGCGGGGGCTGGGGCGACCGCCGCCTGACGAGGCCGATCAGGAGGCCGGCGCCGGCACCCGCCGGGCGGGCTCGGCCCGGCGCTCCCGGATCGGCGGACGTTCCGCGACCGGAATCGACGCGACCGCTCCGTCCTCCCAGGGCTTGAGGTAGTGGCCTGCGGCCGGTGCGGCCCGGCCGCTCAGGCGGCTCTCGACGGCGGCGAGGACGGCGTAGGCCATCTCCCCCAGGGCACGAAGCGGCTGATGGCGGTTCTGGCGGCTGCCGAGGTGACATTCGGCGAGCCCGTCGAGGCCGGCGAGGCGAAGCGCGTCGATGAGCACCGCGATCTCGACGCCGTAGCCGACCGGGAATGGGATGGCCTCGAACAGCGCGCGCCGGCCGGCGAACTCACCGGCCAGCGGCTGCGAGAAGCCGGCCAGCAGCGGCTCATGGAGGTTGATCAGCGGCCGGGCCATCAACTCGGTCACCCGGCCGCCCTCGTTGGGCAGGCTGACCTCCCCGGCTCGCATCGGCCGGTCGAAGGCCCCCTTGACCAACTCGAGGCTCGAGTCGGAGAGCAGCGGCCCCAGCAGCCCCTGCAGATGGTCCGGGGACGGATCAGCGGTGTCCCCGTCGAGGAAGCAGACGAACTCGCTCGTCGTCGCCTGCAACGCGCGCCACATGGCATCCCCCTTGCCGAGCGCCGGGCCCAGATCAGGCCGGATCTTGTCCTGCTGGAGGACCCGGGCTCCGGCGTCGCCGGCCAGCTCGGCCGTCCGATCGCGGGAGCCGGCGTCAACGACGACGACCTCGTCGACCAGCCCGGCGGCGTGCACGGGGCCGACCGCCTGGCGCAGCACGCCGGAGATCGTCGCGGCGCACTCCTTGGTGGGGATGATCACCGCCACGGACGCCTTCCCCCGCAGCGCCCGCAGACGATCCGGCGGAAAATCGGCGGCGCGGAAGCGGCGGCGCTCGTACCACCCGGAGACGGCGAGATCGACCGAGAGTCCCCGGGGGACGCGTCCGTCGGAGCGCGTCGAGGTCTGGACGCGAACGTCCGACGCCCGGAGGATGGGAATGTTGTGCGCCGCCAGCCGAGCGGCGAAGCCCGCATCCTCGAGCGCGGCGAGCGCCTCGATCCCGCCGACCTCCTGGTACGTCGCCGCGGTTACGCCGATCGACGCCCCGGCGAAGTGATGGTGTGCCGCCTCCGGCTCGGCGCCGCGCAGACGTCGCAGCCGGGCGCCGGCATCGCGGTCGCGCCGCTCACGGACGCCGGCGGGAAGATCGCGAGCCTCCTCCTCATCGAGCTCGATCAACCCCGCGATGGCTCGGGCACCGGCGGCAACGTGCGCCAGCTGGCGCTGGAGCCAATCCGGAGCCGGACGTGAGTCGGCGTCGGTGCAGGCAATCAGCCCGTCGCCGCGGCCGGCCGCCAGCAGCCGCCGGCAGGCGAGATCCATGCCGATGCGGCGCGCGGCGCCCGCTCCCGCACCGGGGCCCTCGATCGTCGTCACCGGCAGGCCGGCGGATGCGCTCACCGCCGCGACCACGGCGCCGGTCCGGTCGCGGCACGCGTCGAGCACCACGATCGTCTCGAACGTCCCATGGCGAACGCCCTGACCGGCAAGGGCCCGCAGGCAGGCGCCGATGCGCTCCTCCTCGTCGCGTGCCGGAATGACCACGACGGCGTCTAGCTCCACCGGGCCCCCTGCGCAATCAGGTCTCGGCCTCGCTCGTAGTCGGCGTCCCGGTTGTGGGCCAGCACGCCCACGGTCTGGCCGTCGCGCCCGTACCAGAGGGAGAACGCCCCGTCGTCCCCGTCCTCGATCCGGGCTTCGTCATACCCGTCGCCCCAGGCCGCGTACTTGAGCGTCCGCCCGCCGATCGTCGACCAGAAGCCCGGCACGTCGGCCCACGCGGCCCGCCGCCCCGCCGCGGTCATGCCGGCGATCTCGCCCTGCCCCAGCGCGTCGCCCCAATGCTCGACGTGCAGCGGCCGGCCCGCCGCCTCGTTGTGAGCGAAGCAGACATCCCCCGCGGCCAGCACGTCCGGCAGCGCGGTGGCCAGCGTGCTGTCGACCGGGACGGCACCATCGCGGAGCGTGAGCTCGCCGGCGAGGAGCTCGCTGCGCGGCGCGACCCCGGTGGCCATGATGACGACCGGCGCGGCGACGTCGTCGGTGCCGACCGCGATGTGCAGCTGATGGCCGTAACGCTCGATGCCGGCCACCGGCGCCTCCAGGTACAGCGTCACGCCCTCGTCCCGCAGCCAGCCCGCGATCCGCTCGCCGGCAGCCTCCCCCAGCCGACGGCAGTTGGGCGAGGACTCGTCGGAGATGAGCGAGACGGGATGGCCTCGGCGCCGAAGCGAGGCGGCGATCTCACAGCCGATGAACCCGGACCCAATCACCACGGCCTCCGCCCCCCACCGCAGCCGCGCCTGGAGCTCGCGCAGGTCGTCCAGGGAGCGCAGCACGCGCACGGCGGGATCGTCGCTTCCGGGGACCGGCAGGCGCTTGGGCTCGGCGCCGGTGGCGAGCAGACAGCGGTCGTACGTCAGCCGCCGCCCTCCGGACAGCGCCACCTCGTGCGCGGCGTGGTCGAGGGCCACGGCGCGTCCGGCGACCAGCGCCACGCGCTGGGTCCCGCACCACTCCTCGTCTTCGAGGGGAAGCTCATCCTCTGAGATCTCGTTGCGCATCAATTCCTTGGTGAGCGGCGGCCGCCGGTACGGCATGCGCTTCTCATCGGCGACGATAGCCACGGCTCCGCCGCCACCCGCGCCTCGGTACGCGCGCGCCGCAGCGAGAGCGGCCGGCCCACCGCCGACCACCACCAGATCGAAGTCCGCACTCACCGGCGCTCCAGAACGTCGAGGAGATACTCCTCGGTCCCGCCGGCCGCCACCGGGGACAGCCACGGCAGACGCCGCAGGCGGTCATGGACGGCGGCGGCGTCGAACGGCCGGTCGGGCCCCGACGGTCGCCAGTGCACCGCCGCCAGCCGCGCTCCAGGACGGGTGCAATCGCGCATCACGTCGAGCGTGGCGTCGAGCTGGGACGCGGTCAGGTAGTACAGGATCTCAGACGCGACGACGAGGTCGTAGTCCCGGGCCGGGATGTCCTGCGGGATCGTCCCGGCGATCGTGGTCACCGATTCCCGCCCGGCCAGGCGGCGGCGCGCATCGGCCACCGCGGTCTCCGACGCGTCGATCGTCACCAGCGACCGGCACCGCGGGGCCAGGAGCGCGCTGAACACGCCGATCGAGCCGCCGAGCTCGAGCGCGGCGGCGAACGGTCCCTCGCCGCAGGCGCGCAGCGTGGCCGCGTACTTGTCGCGCTCATACGCGCTGGTCGTGTACGCCCACGGGTCAGCGTCGCGCCGGTAGCGCGCCTCGAATTCGGCGGCGGTCATCGGCCCCGTGTCAGCCATCGTCCTGGAGCGCCGCGGTCCCGGCCCGCGCCAGCAGCGGGTCGAGACGGTGCTGGAGCAGGAACACCTCGAGGTCACGACGCGAGCGGTCAAGCGCGCCCGCGGTCACGAACGGGCGCGATCCACAGGCCCGGGCCGCCTCGTCCAGCAACGCCCGGCATGCATCCGCGATCGCCGCCCGGCCGTGCAGCGCGACCGCCGCGAGGTCAGGGCCGGCCTCGTCCATGGCGCGCGCCGCCGCCGCCAGCCACACGTCGATCGTTCGCTGCGCCGTCAGCATCCGGCCCATGGCCAGCCCCTCCAGCTCGCCCCGCGCCGGGCGCCGGCGCAGAGCGGCGGTCGCGGCGTCGACGCCGGTGTCGGCCATCCCGGCCCAGCTGGCGGCAGTGCGCAGCGCATCACGTCCAAACCATGGCTGCTGTGAGATGGCGCCGTTCGGCCCCAGGCGCGCGAGCACCGGCGTGTCGTGGAAGACGACGCGGTGGGACACCGAGGCCACGAGTCCGTGCGATCGATACCAGCGCGTGTCGATCTCGACTCGGCGAGGATCGGTGACGTCGACCCAGGCCGAGACCGGACCGGGCGGCGCGTCCGCCGCCGTCTGATCGCGCGCGAGGACGAGCGCGCGGTGGAGCCCGCCGGCGCCGGAGCAGAATGTCTTCACGCCGCGCAGCGCCTCGTGCCCATCAGCCATGACCACCGCCGCCGGTGGTCCCTCCCCGGGGACTGGATCGCCGCCCCATACCCCGGCGCGTAGTTCTCCGGCGACGACCCTGGCCAGCTCGCTGTCGCGCAGCGCCGGCGGCCCCTGGACGGCCAACCGCTCGACCGCGTTGATGTGGCCGTCGACGATGCGGCCGACCGACCCGTCGGCGTGCGCCACGCGGCGCACCAGCGCCAGCTCCGGGTCCGCCGGCGGGCGCGCGGGGCCGGGGATCGCGTTCCAGCGCAGAGCCCCCGCGTCATCCAGCGCCGCGATCGCGTCCTTCGGGAACGGAGCCGGATCGCCGGCCCCCGGCCGGCCGGCTTCATCGCGGGCGCCGGCATCCGCGGCGATCCGCTCCAGGACGGCGCCGAGGTCCGGAAGGCCGGGCTGAAGATCCGCTGCCCGCTGCGCCATGGTCATGTCAACGATGCCAGCACCAGTTCGTGCTCCGCAGCGTGGCGGGCCGCCAGAGTCACGAAGCCGACGGTTTCCCGGGCATCGGTGCGGCGGGCGCCGGGGCCGACGCCGTCATGGGCGAGCACGATCGCGCCCGGCTGCAGCCCCGGGCGCACGGCGTCGAACATGGCCCGCGCCGTGTCGCCCCGCCAGTCATGGGTGTCGACGGTCCAGCCGACGATCCGCAGACCGTATTCGGCCGCGACGTCCGCCGTCCACGGCGCAAGATCGCCCCAGGGCGTCCGCCACAGGCGCGGAGCCACCCCCACCGCCCGCAGGCACTCGAGCGCCCGCGCGGTGTCGGCACGACCCCAGGCGGCGTCGCGCGTGGAGTGACGCACGTGCTCGTCGCAGTGCAGACCGACCTCGTGCCCGTCGGAGAGAACCTGCGCCATCAGAGCCGGGTGTGCCGCGGCTCGCGAAGCGATCGAGAAGAACGTCGCCCGGGCCCCGGCGCCGGCCAGGACCTCGAGCAGCCGCGGAGTCCACGCGGGGTCAGGCCCGTCATCGAATGTCAGCGAGAGAGATGCCACCGGACTGTGCCTACTCCGGATAGGAGGCTACCCGGGGGACGGCCCGACAGCCTGGCAGCGCCTCCCAGGGGGCCCGGCAGCTGCCGGCGAGTGAGGGCGCCGTCCCGATGGGCAGTACTGCCCCACCGGGACGCGCAGTCAGCCCCCACTTCCTTGACTCAGGGCCGCTCCGGCAAAGCCAGGCGGCCCATGTTGCTCGGCAACGTCGGCTTCTTACCCCTTTTCGGCGGGTTCACACGGGAAACATTCAGAAAAGGAACATCACGACGCGCTCCCGGTGGAGATAATCCAGCGGTGGCCTACGACGAAGAGCTCGCCAATCGGATCCGGGAGTTGATGTCCGGCGAGCACGGCGTGGTCGAGAAGCGGATGTTCGGCGGCCTGGCGTTCCTGATCGGCGGCAACATGTCGGTCTCCGTCAGCGGGCGCGGGGGCCTGCTGCTGCGCATAGACCCGGCCGAGACCGACGCGCTGCTCGCCAAGCCCCACGCGGAACCGTTCGTCATGCGCGGACGGGCGATGGACGGGTGGCTGCGCGTCGCCCCGGAGGGCGTGGGGACCAAGCGCCAGCTCGAGCGCTGGGTGGCTCGCGGCGTCGCCTACGCCCGGTCGCTGCCGGCCAAGTAGTCGCCCCGGGAGAACGATCCCCTACCGGTCCAGGCGGCGGATCTCATCGACGACACGGTCGACCGGGAGCCCCTCGCCCACCTCCCCCTCCCCGCGCTCGCGGAGAACGCGCACCGCCCAGGCGAGGTGGGAGTCCGGTTCGTCGGCCGGCTTGGGATGCTCGTTCATGAAGGCGCTGACGTCGCCGGGATCGAGCTCCGGCGCGTGCTCGGCGACATATTCGGTGACGGACTGCGGGGGTTTCGGACGTGGCGTCTCATCCATGGCTGCTCCCATTCTCCGGGATTGATCGAGCCGGCGGGCGCCGGCAGGGACGGGGATGTCGATCTGGCCACACGCCGGTCGTATAGAGGGTGACAATCCATCCACGGGGGTGCTCGCCTGGTGAGTGAGTGCCCGAGAGGAGACCCGATGAAGCAATACCTGCTCAGCGTCATCCAGCCTGATGGTCCGGCCCCGGCCCCGGAGGTCCTCGACGAGATCAGGCGCGACCTCGAGTCGCTGCGCCAGGAGATGCGGGACGCCGGCGCCTGGGTGTTCTCCGGAGGCCTCCACGAGGCCGCGACGGCGACGACGCTGCGTCCGCACGACGGTGAGGTGCTGATGAGCGACGGACCCTTCGCCGAGGGCAAGGAGCACATCGGGGGCCTCACGATCGTCCGTGCGCCGGATCTCGACGCGGCCCTCGAGTGGGGGCGCAAGTCGGCGCTCGCCACCACGCTGACGATCGAGGTGCGGCCGTTCCAGGACGAGCCGGAGGGGTGAACCGGGGCCGTGCCGCGTCCGACCGGCGCCGAGGTGGAGCGTGTCTTTCGCGAGCAGCACGGCCGAGCCGTCGCCGTCCTCGTCCGCCGCTTCGGCGACATCGATCTCGCCGAGGAGTCGGTGGCGGAGGCGTTTGCGATTGCCCTCGACCGGTGGCCGGCGCACGGAGTCCCGCCCAGCCCCGCCGGCTGGATCATCACGACCGCGCGCAACCGCGCGATCGACCGGCTGCGCCGTGAGTCGACCCGGGCCGAGCGCCACGCCCACGCGCTGGCGCTCGGCGCCGCCGACGAACCGGCCGAGGAGGGGCCGGTGAGCGACGACCGGCTGCGGCTGATGTTCACGTGCTGTCATCCGGCACTCGCGATGCCCGCGCGGGTGGCGCTGACGCTGCGGCTGCTCGGTGGCCTGACGACAGCCGAGATCGCGCACGCGTTCCTGGTGGGCGAGGCGACCATGGCGCAGCGGCTCGTGCGGGCCAAGGCCAAGATCCGGGACGCCGGGATCCCGTACCGGGTGCCGCAGGACGCGGATCTGCCCGGCCGCCTCAGCGGTGTGCTCGCCGTCATCTACCTCATCTTCAACGAGGGCTACGCGGCGAGCGCCGGCCCGGCGCTCGTGCGAGACGATCTCTGCAGCGAGGCGATTCGCCTGGGGCGCGTGCTCGTGTCGCTGATGCCGGACGAGCCGGAGGCGCTCGGGCTCTTGGGGCTCATGCTCCTGACTCAGGCGCGGCGACCGGCACGGACGACCGCGGCGGGGGACCTCGTGCGCCTGGCCGATCAGGATCGCCGCCTCTGGGACCGCGAGCTTGTCGCCGAGGGCCGGACGCTCGTACGGCGGTGCCTCGCCCGGGACCAGCCGGGGCCGTATCAGATCCAGGCGGCGGTCAATGCGGTCCACAGCGACGCTGTCACCGCCGCCGAGACCGACTGGCCGCAGATCCTGACGCTCTATGACCAGCTCGAGGCGATCATGCCGACACCGGTGGTGGCTCTCAACCGGGTCGTGGCGCTCGCCGAGGTCCAGGGCCCGGCGGCGGGGCTGGCCCGGCTGGCCGACGTCGGACAAGACGGCCGGCTTGACCGACACCACCTGTTCCACGCGATCCGTGGGGACCTGCTGGCGCGCGCCGGACGACCGGCCGAGGCGGCATCGGCGTTCGCGGCGGCCATGGACCGGACCGGCAATCAGGCCGAACGGGCGCTGCTCGACCGGCGCCGTCGCGAGTGCGGCCAGAGCTCACTCCCATAGGTGACGGTTTCCACCCGGTGACGGTCGTTGATCTCCGCGGGACCGGACGCCTGCCGGGGCGAGGCGGCAATCGGCTGCGCTGGGCCTGCTGCACCAGATTTCAGCATGCGCCATGCGCCAAACGTCACATTCCCCAGACGATTTGGCACCAGGTGCACGCCCAACCCCGATAATGCGTCGGATCGGCGGGGACGATCCGGATTTGGCGCACCGTGCAGCTCGCGCCACCCCCGGCGATCCACCGGGGCGCCCCCGCCGTTGTGCGACAGCCGTGAGCGGACTCAGGCGTCAGGTTCAGGCGGCGGTCAGGTGGATTCGATCTCGCCCGCGGGCCTTGGCCTCATAGAGGGCGCGGTCGGCCCGGGCGACGACCGCCTCGGCGTCCTCGCCGGGCTGAGCGACGGCGATCCCGGCCGAGCACGTCCGCCCGCCGGAGACGAGGCGGCGCAGGCGCTCGGTCACGTCCAGCGCGGTCGTCACATCGCATCTGCGCAGCAGAAGTCCGAACTCCTCGCCCCCCAGGCGCGCCAGCAGATCACCGCCCCGGACCTGGTCTCGCCAGGCCACGGCCGTCTCCTTGAGCAGCCGGTCACCGGCGGGATGGCCGTGGGTGTCGTTGAACTGCTTGAAATGGTCGAAGTCGAGCATCGCGATCGCCACCTGTCCCTCGCTTGACAGCGCGCGCTGGAGCTGCGCGTCCCAGGCACGGCGGTTGGGCAGCCCGGTGAGCGGATCGGTCTTGGCCTCCCCGGCGAGGTTGTCCATCGCGTCGGCCCGGGCAATGACCGCAGCCGCCTCGTGAGCGAGCAGGGCGGCCACCGTCGTCCGCGGATCCGCCGCCCGGACATCCTCCGCCCAACCCACGACGAGCACCCCCAGCGCGATGCCCCGCCGCAGCAGCGGCTGGAACAGGACGGTATGTGGGCGCCCGGCGGCGTGGAACAACTCGATGTTGCCCACGCCCGCCTCGGCGTCGTCTGTGCACAGAACGGGGCGCCCGGAGCGAAACGACTCCACGACGGCGTCGCTCGGTTGCGCATCGGCGCCCGCGACCGGGGGCTGGACGCCGGTCATCGCCGTGCAGCCCAGGCGCTCGTCGGCGCCCGGCTCATAGAGCAGGGCGACCGTCGCGCCGCTGATGCTGGTGGCCGCGCGACAGACGTCGACCCGGGGCCGGCGGCTGTCGAACAGCCGGTGAACCGCGTCGGTGAGCTCCTCGAGCATGCGCTCGCGGCGGCGGGCCTGCCTGGCCTGGGTGCGGACGCTCGCGACCAGCCGCTGCGTGGCGAAGCCGACGATCGTGGAGACGGCCACCGACAACACCGCGGCGCGGTACTGCGTGTGGGGGTAGGCCGGTGGGCCCACTATCAGGATCGGCGCGAGATAGAAGACGCCGACCCCGGCCACGACGATCGCCAGGTCCCGGCGCGAGCGGCTGTAGAGCGCGGTGTGGAACACGGGGATCATGGCAACGGCGCTCGCGCCGGACGTCGTGCCGCCCACAGAGTTGCGCAGCACGGCAACCGCAGCCAGGAAGACGAGGGCGGCGGGCGCGGCGCCGAGCTGGATCCGTGGTTGCCGGAGCATGGCGAAGACGGCGAGGAGGCCTCCGGCGAGCGCCAGCGCCACCGAGAGCCCGTACTGCGGCCACGTGATCCTCGCGCCGATGAGCCCGACGGTCCAGGCCAGGAGCGCGGCCGCCGAGAAGGGGGCCAGGGCCCGCAATGCCCGTCTCGGATTGATCAGCGCGTCGCTTTCCACGCGCGCCCCATCGGCAGGTGTGGACGAAGATTGGAGCCCGGACAGAGCGGGTGGACGGATGGATGCCTCAAACGCGATATCGCTCGGTCAGCGACGCGAGCTTGGCCGCGAGGCCGTTCAGGTTCTCTGCGGCCCGCTGCGACTGCACCGCGCCCTCCAGGAACTGGGAGGTCCCGGCGTCGACGTCGCTCATCGCCTCCGCGATCTGATCCATCCCCACGCTCTGATGATGGGCGGATGCGGCGATCTGCTCGGCCGCCTGAGATGCCTCGCGGATCGTGTCGGTGAGGCTGTGGATGCCCTCCCCGGCCTGTCCGGTGAGCCTGAGCCCCTGATCGACGACCTGCGTGCCCTGCTCGCTGGCGGCCACGGCGGCGGCCGTCGCCTCGCGGACATCGGTGAGAATCGTCTCGACCTGAGCCGTGGCCGCCTTGGACTGCTCGGCGAGGCCTCTGACCTGATCGGCCACGACCGCAAATCCCCTCCCGTGCTCGCCCGCGCGGGCCGCCTCGATGCTGGCATTCAGCGCGAGCAGCTTGGACCGGTCGGCCAGGTCGTTGACCGTCTGGGTGATGGCGCCGATCTGCTGCGTGCGCCCGGACAGGGTGAGGATCTCCTGGGCGATGCCGTCGACGCGGGCCCGGATCTCCTCCATCGCGCCGGCGATCGCCGCCACCGCCTGGGTGCCCTCGTCGCTGACCTGGACCGATTCGCCGGCCTGCCGGGCGACGTCACGCGCACGCTGGGCGGTGTCGTCTGCGGCCGAGCGCAGCTCGTTGATCGTCGCCGAGGTCTGGCTGATCGCCGCCGACTGCTGGCCGGCGCTGTCGGTGTGGCGGCTCACCGAGGCCAGGATCTGCTCGGTGGAGGCGGCGATCTCCTGCACCCCGGCCTGGATCTCGCCGGAGATCTCCGACAGCCCACCCACCATGCTGTTCAAGCTGCTCGACAGCTCTCCCAGGTCATCGCTGCCGGATGCCGCCACGGTCGCGGTGAGATCGCCGCCGGCCACGCGGGACGCGAACAGCGAATACTCGCGCACCGCGGCCTGAAGCGCCTCCTTTGAGTCCCGCTCGGTCTGTGCCGATGTCTCGAGCTCACGGTGACGATCCTCGGTCAGCTCGTTGAGCCGCCGCAGTGCCAAGCCAAAGCGCACGCCCGCGGCGACGAGCGTGGCCGTCGCCAGGCCGATCGCCACCTGCGTCGTGTGGTTGAGCGAGCCGACGAACAGGATGAGCAACGCCAGCCCCGAGGCGACGGTGGGAACCGCGAAGCCGGAGGACTGGTTCTCCCGGACGGCAACGGCCGGATCAGGCGTCAGCCAGACGGCGGCGGAGATCAGCAGCAGCGAGGAGGGCCAGGCGATCGCGTTCAGGAACCAGCCGACGTGTGTGGCCGCCAGCCCGCCGAACAGGGCCGCGATGTCACCGGCGGCGTTGACCGCACCGGCGGCCGCGATCAGATACCACCGTGTCCGGCGGCCGGGCGGGAGGAGCTTCACGCCCAGCATCGTCAGGCCGAGCAGCAGCAGGTCTCCGACGGGGTACACGAGGTTGACGGCGACCGACTCGTTCCCGCCGCCGGCGGCGCTCGCGATGCCGTGGAACGCAAACGCGACCAGGGCGGCAAACGTGACCAGGGCGGCGACCACGCCGTCGAGATAGTTCGCGGATGTGAGCTTGCGGACGTCGCGCTGCATGAGCACCATGACGCCGACGTAGGCCAGCGGGAAGAAGCCCGCCCACAGCACGTTGGCCAGCGACAGCGTCGCCGGTGTCGCACCCCTTAACGTCGCGTCGGTCATCGCGAAGTCTCCGATGGCCCAGGCGCAACAACCGATGCCGAGCCAGAGCGCGTACCTGCGGTCGCGCGGGCTGGCGTAGGCCCGGGCGAGGACGAGCACGGAGGCGGCCAGCTCGAACCCGGCCACGCCCCACCCGTCCAGCCAGGTCGGCGAGGCGCCATTGGGCCCGCGCATGATCAGCGAGACGGCATAGCCGGCCAGGATCAGCGACAGGACCCCGTACGCGGCCTTGACTCCGGCCGCGGGCGACCCGGCGCCTGACCTGGGGCGCGCGGCGGCCGGCCGGCCGCCGACCACATCTGTGACACCCGCATCTGCTACCGCCATGACCCGCTCCTCGGTCCGAACCGCTGAGCCCATCGCCTCAGCCCGGTCAGGGGCTGAGGGATCACGTCGGTCGTGACGCTCAGCGCTGGTTAGAGCCCTTATCGGCAGCGAGAGACCGATCTGTAACCCGCAGCGGCGGCGGCAGCCCCGTGAACGCGACGGCCCGGCGCCCATCCGCCGGGCCGTCGACCATGCCCCGGTGCTCAGCGCCTGCCGAGCGTGTCGCTGCTGGGGATGGCGGACGCGTTGCTGCTCTGGATCGGCAGCAGCTGGTGGGTGAACCCATCGCGGACATAGCCGCTGGGTACGAGCGGCGGCGTCGCTGCCGGCAGCCCGCGGGCGGCGTCAGGCAGCCGATGGAACTACTAGGTGCGAACGCGGCTGGTGGAGGTGGAGGCGAGCGCCACGAGCAGGATGGCGATCGCCACCGCGACGGCTGCGACGGCGACCATCGATGCGGTGCGCCGTCCGATCGGCTGGACGCCGGCATGGGGAAGGAAATCGTGTGAGTACATGCTCTGCTCCCTTGGGATGGGTGCGAGACGGGTGGGGGTGAGAGACGGGTGGCCTGTCCAATGAGACGGAAGGACTGGACGGGCACCGTCACGGTCTCACTGCGGCGCCGGCGACACCACGTCGCCTGACACCGGCGGTCTGTGTCATCTGAGGCGTACGGGAAACTGCGCGGTGTGACGGTGCCCGTCCCAGCCAAGGACCCGCTGAGCGCGGCGCTGCGCCGCGACGGTCATCGGCGGCGGTTTCGGCGTGGCCAGGCGGTGTTCACGGAGGGGGATGTCGCCGAGCGGGTGTTCCTCATCGAGCGGGGGCGGGTGCTCATCAGCTGCACCTCGGCAGACGGGCGGGAGATCGTGCTCGGGCTCCGCGGGCCGGGGGACATCATCGGCGAGCTCTCGGCCCTGGATGGCGAGGTGCGGTCGGCGACCGCGCTCGTGGTCGCCGAGGTGGAGGCGGTGGTTGCCCCCGGGTGGGCCCTGACCCGGGCGCTGGAGAATGTCGACGCCGCCCGTCAGCTGATCTCCATCCTCGCCACGCGCCTCCGAGACGCCGATCGCAAGCGCCTGGAGTTCGCCACCCTGGACACCCTCGGACGCGTCGCCGAGCGCCTGCTGGAGCTCGTTCCCGGGTTTGGGTCACCCGGCCCGGACGGGATCGTCATCGAGCTCCCGCTCTCCCAGGAGCAGCTGGCCAGCTGGTGCGCCGCATCGCGCGAGTCGACGGTCAAGGCACTGGCGACGCTGCGCGCGCTGAACTGCATCAGCACCGGCCGCCAGAGCCTGGTGATCCACGACGTCGACGCCCTGCGGCGCCACGCCCACCGCTGAGGGAAACCTTCACCTGTTCCTAAGCTTCCTCCCAGTTTCAGCCCCTAATCTGGGGCGTGCTTGACCTCAGGGGGCCGGAGCGCCGCCTGAGCCTGGGGGCCGCAGCAGGCTTGCGCAGATGGAGAGCCGCGTCGCGAGTGGCGAGAGCTCGATGGTCCTCGTCCGCCCAGCGACACGAAGGGACAAGATGCCGACACAATCACAACGACCGCTGACCCGCCGGCGCGCGCTCGCAGTGAAGGTGCCGGAGATCACGGCGATCTTCTGGGTCCTCAAGCTGCTGACGACCGGCATGGGCGAGGCGATGTCGGACTTCATGGGCCAGCACAGCGTGCCGATCGCCGGCGCGGTGGGGATCTTCGGGTTCGCCTTCGCCCTGTGGCTGCAGCTCCGGACGACCGAGTACAGCGCGCCCGTCTACTGGTTCGCGGTGATGATGGTGGCGATCTTCGGCACCATGGTCGCCGACGGCATCCGCGACGGCGCCGGCATCTCATACTCGGTCACGACGCCCGTGTTCGCCGCAGTCGTCGCCGTCACGTTCTTCCTCTGGCATCGCAGCGAGGGCACCCTCTCCATCCACAGCATCACCACCCGCCGGCGGGAGGCCTACTACTGGACGGCGGTCCTGGCGACTTTCGCGCTGGGGACCGCGGCCGGCGACCTGACCGCCTACTCGCTGAAGCTCGGCTTCTGGGAGTCCGCGGTGCTGTTCGCGGTGATCATCGCGATCCCGGCCGTGGGCCGGTGGCGCGGCCGGTTCAATCCGATCTTCGCCTTCTGGTTTGCCTACGTCGTGACCCGGCCGCTGGGCGCCTCGTTCGCCGACGGCTTCAGCAAGCCGACGAGCGGCGGCCTGCACGTGGGCGACGGGCCGGTGAGCCTGGTGG
>DASZMK010000112.1:0-32950 GCA_035551855.1 Solirubrobacteraceae bacterium | reverse complement strand
GCTCGAGGGCCAGCCGGTGCTCATGCACTGCGGGCCGTTCGCCAACATCGCGCACGGCAACAACTCGCTGATCGCCGACCAGGTGGGGATGAAGATCGGCGACTACGTCGTCACCGAGTCCGGGTTCGGCGCCGACATGGGCATGGAGAAGTTCTTCAACATCGTCTGCCGCTTCGGCAAGCTGACGCCGTCGGCGGCCGTGCTCGTGACGACCGTGCGGGCGATCAAGCACCATGCCGGACTCGAGGACGATCCGCGCGCCGATCGCAGCGCCGCCCTGCACGCGATCGAAACCGGGTTTGCCAACGTCCGTCACCACCTCAACACGATCCGCACGTTCGGCGTCCCGGCGGTCGTAGCCGTCAACCGCCGGCCCGGGGACACGAACGAGGAGTGCGAGCTGGTCAAGCGCCTGGCGCTCGAGGGCGGCGCGTTCGCCGCCGAGGTCAACGAGGGTTTCACCAAGGGAGGCGCCGGAGCCGCCGACCTGGCGACCGCGGTCGTGGAGGCGTGCGAGCAGCCGAACACCTTCCACCAGCTCTACCAGGACGACGAGCCGATCCAGGACAAGATCGAGGCTGTGGCCAAGCAGGTCTACGGGGCCAAGGACGTGTACTTCTATCCCGAGGCCGAGGCGGCGATCACCCAGTTCACGCGCGAGGGACTGGGCCAGTTCCCCATCTGCATGGCCAAGACCCAGCTGTCGCTGTCGGCGGATCCGACGCTGTTGAACGCGCCGGAGCATTTCACCCTTCCGGTGCGCGACATCCGGGCCTATACCGGCGCGGGATGGCTGGTCCCGCTCTGCGGCGACATCGTGCAGATGCCCGGTCTGGGCAAGACGCCGGCGGCGCTGAACATCGACATCGACGAGAACGGCCGAACCATCGGCCTGTTCTGAGCCGACCGTGTCCCGCCGACTCGTCCAAAGGAGCCGATCCGCCTGTGCCGGGGCGGACACGGCCGACCGTTTTCCGATCTGACGAATGCCGCTCCCGGGCGCAGTTCCGCCGGACGGCCTGCTGGCATGTGACCGTATGAACGGCCCATCTGCCACCGAGGCGCTGTCGGCACTCTCGGTCGGCGAGTGCTGGAGCGGGTGGCGGCGTGCCGTGCCGCCACAGCGCCGGTCGAGGTCGACCTGCGCAAGACCGCAGATCCCGCGACGGGCCGAGGCCGAAGCCCGGCTCGTGCGGCACTGGTTGACAGCCAACATGGCGTCGCCAGGGCGCATGAAAGCCGACACGGATGGGTAGTCCGCCCGAAAGGAACGGAGGTTCGATGCGCAACCTGTCATCGCTGATCGCACACCGGAAGTCCTCGGCGAAGCGATCGACACAGAACACGCGTCGCGGGACCACGAAGGGCTCACCGGAGCCCAGGCCTGCGCCGAAGCGCTGCCTCAACGAGGCCGCGCACAAGCTCGTTCGGTAGACGAGATTTACCAATCCCCGGCCGGGGGACATACGATTCCAACCCGGATCTCAATTCGGTCGAGGAGTCGTCACATACCACGCGGAGGATCACCACGGCACGGCGGAGTCGTTCTCGCGGATGACGAGAGCGAGAATGCCGCTGCGGGTCGCCAGTCGCTCGTGGATGGAGCCGAGCAGGCCCTGCGCAACTGGCTGGCGCCCGGACGCTACCGCTCCGGTGACCGGCTCCCGCCGGAGAACGAGGTGGCGGCGATGCTCGGCGTCTCGCGGGGAACGCTGCGCAGCGCTCTGCAGCGGCTCGAGGAGAGCGGAGAGATCATCCGCCGGCAGGGCAGCGGGACGTTCGTGGGGCGGATGGTCATGCCCACCGCCTTTGGCGAGCGCCTGGAGCGGCTGGAGCCGTACTCCTCGGTGGCGGCGCGGCGCGGGCTCACGCTGTCGGCCGTCGACCTGAAGGTCGAGCATCGCGCCGTGGGCGGCGAGGCGGCCGAGGCGCTGGGTCTGGCGCCGAAGGCCAAGGCGACAGCCATCTGGCGGACGCTGGTCGCCGACAGCTCTCCGGTGGCGGTCATGTTCGACGTCGTGCACCCGGCGATCGTGCTCGACCTCGAGGCGTTGGGAACGGCGCTCAGCCGGGGCCGGATGGTGCTCGACGTGTTGATCGAGACCGGTGTGCCGGTCACGTATGCCCGCACCCGGGTGATGCCGGCGGTCCTGAGCTCGCGCGAACGCGTCGGCAAGGTGCTCGGTGTCCGCGGCACGACCGCCGGGCTGGAGATGGAGGAGCTGATCTTCGCCGGGCGAGACGAACGGGTCGCCTATTCCCGGGACCTGTTCGCTCCGGGCGGCATCGAGGTGATGGTCATGCGGTCGCTCGACTCGCCGACTCCGGAGCGAATCGCCGGCACGCGCGGGGCCAGGGCGACCGGCACCGCGTCCAACGGCCGCGGGACGGCGAGTGCCGGTCGCGCCACGGGCCGTGCCGGCCGGACCGCACGCACCCCGGAGCGGTAGCCCCCCATGGCGCCGACCCCCTCACGCCGCGCCGTCGGCTCGGTCAGCCGAGCCATGCAGTTGCTCGACGTGCTCGCCGCCAGCGACTCCGGGCTGGGCGTCAACGAGCTGGCCCGGCGCATCGGCGTCAACGCCAGCACGGCGTCGCGGCTGCTGGCCACCCTCCAGGACTCCGGACTGGTGGAGCGATCCGACGGCGGCCCTTACCGGCTGGGCCTGAAGCTCGTCGCGCTGTCGGACCGCGTGCTCGCCCAGCTCGACGTCCGCCAGCTGGCTCGGCCGCTGCTGGTCCGGCTCGTCGCCGACACGGGGGAGACGGCCACGGTCTCGCTGCCGGGGGAGGGAGAGGCGGTCACCGTCGACTTCGTGCCCTCGCCGGCCAGCGTGGTCAGCATGGCCCGTGTGGGGCGGCCGAGCGTCCCGCACGCGACGGCGGTCGGCAAGGTGATGCTGGCGTTCGGCGCCGGCGCCGGCGCCGGCGGCGGTGGCGGCGGCGTGGCCGGCGGGGGCGTGGACGGAGCCGGGAGCCGCGCGGGGCTGCCGGCCTTCACCGAGCGGACGATCACCGATCCGGACGTTCTCGCCCGCGAGCTGGCCGGCATCCGGGAGCGCGGATGGGCCGAGGCCGTCGGCGAACGCGAGCCGGACCTGGCCGCGCTGGCGGCACCGGTGTTCGGCCGCGGCGGACGGTTGGCGGCGATCCTGGGGGTTCAGGGGCCGACCTCGCGGCTGCCGGCCGCGGCGCGCCGGGGGTTGCGCGAGCCGCTGCTTCAGGCCGCCGGTGAGCTGGGGCGGGCCCTGGGCGGGGCCGCGTAGCCGGCCTGGATAACGGCGGAGCCAGTCGATGCGAGGGTGCGCGGCCGGCGGCTGCGAACGACTGGCATCGAAGGGGGACCGACGAGGCGTCAGCGGAGAATCCAGAGGGCCTGGACGTGCGCAATGCGCCAAATCAGGGTGTCGCCGGCTGATTTGGCGCGTTCTTGGGGCTGAGCGTGCAGGTGGTGCCAAACCTCCGGGCGGGTCCCGCGATTTGGCACGATCTGCACGCTGGAAGTCAGAGCAACGGCGTCAACCGGACGCCAGGCGGCCGCGGGGCGCCGACCACCCTCCCTTCCCGGCGCCGTCTTCCCGTTCGACCCGGCACGCCGGGTCGCCGCCGCGGCCGATCCTTCAGCTCCAGGGATACGGGCTGTGCGACACGGGGTGCAGGTCGCCGGTGGCGAAGCGCTCGTAGCGGAAGGGGTGCAGCAGCGAGGAGTGCTCGCCCTGCAGCACCCGGGCGATCTCCTTGCCGACGGCGATCATCTTGTAGCCGTGGTTGGAGTCGGCGGCGACGAACACGTTGGGGCGCATGTAGTCGAAGACGGGGAAGTTGTCGACGGTGAACGCGCCGACGCCGCCGGAGCGCAGCTGGCGGTACCTGCCCCGCGCGCCGTCGAACCGGGCCAGGCAGTGCGACAGCGCCGCCGACCACAGGTCGGGGAAGCCGGCGTCGACGGTGCCGGTGGGGTAGGGGTCGACCTGGAACTCGGGGCCGACGGTCAGCGGCTGGGCGCCCCCCTGGACGCTGTCGCGGTCCGGCTTGAAGTACACGCCCCAAAACTCGTCGGTGATCAGCGTGCCGTCGTCGGCGCGCAGGGGCTGGTCGGAGTCGACGTGGAGCACCGGTGACGAGGCGCCGGCGCGGGTGACGAAGGTGGCCGGGTCGAAGTCGGCCTCGCCCTCCTGGAGATACCAGTACGTCCACATCGGCTGGTCGGTCACCACCGAGCCGTCCGGCCGGCGGACGTCAAGGCGGTCCGGGAGACCGAGCATCGACCACAGCGACGCCACCCAGGGCCCCACGGCGACAACGACCTGGTCGGCGGCGACGTCCCCCGCGCTGGTGCGGACCGTCGTCACCGCACCGGAGTGGTCGGCCTCAAATCCGGTGACCTCGACCCCGGTCTCGATCCGCGCTCCGGCACGCTGAGCCAGCTCGGCCAGGCCGAGCATCGACTCGCGGTTGAACGCATAGCCACCGGCCTGCTCGTGCAGGCAGACGGTCAGCCCGGGCGCCCGCCAGTCGGCGTACAGCGAGCGCATGTGGGCGGTCACGTCCGGCTCGCCGATGTACAGCTCCGACGGATAGCCGATCCGCTGCTGGCGCTCGAACACGGCGGTCAGGTCCTCCTCCTGCGCGGCCGGTCCGAGCGCGATGTACCCGCTGGGGTGGTAATGCAGGGCGCCCGCCTCGGACTCCCACACCTCCACGCATGCCGCCATCAGCTCCTGCATCGCCGGCTGGAAGTAGTTGTTGCGCACAATCCCGCAGGCGATCCCGGAGGCGCCGGCCGCCACGCCGGATTTGTCGACGACGAGCACCTCGTGTCCCTCGCGCGCGAGGTGCCAGGCGGTCGAGAGGCCGTGCACGCCGGCACCGATGACAAGCGTGGACGTGGAGGCGGGGAGGCGGTCGGACACGATCTTCTCCAGACTGTTGCACAGTGCGCAACACAGTTGGTATAAAGGCAACAGGAGCGTAGCTCGCCCGCCGGGGAGGGTCAAGCGCGGCTCTTGCGGTCCGCGACAGCGCTTGGTATAAACGCGCCGTGTACCAATTTGTCCAGTCCGGCTGGGTGGGAAGGACTCCTCGGCCGCCGGGCCGGGCCGGCCGCAGGGGAGAATCGAACCCACCCGCCTGTGCCGCCGCAATGGTCGTGCCGCGCGTGAGACGGTAGGTCACAACCGATCGCTGCTCACGGCGCGTGGCAGCAAGAGAGGAGAGGACATGGCGATAGACGGGAGGACTCTGATGGACGAAACCGAGCACGTCGCGCCGGAGATGCTGTTCGGCGGCAACGTCGGCACCGTCCTGTCCAGCCCGCGGATCGCGCCGCCGCCGGCGACGCTGGAGGAGGCGCGTCACGCGCCCGGCCGGGCGGAGAAGATCGAGCAGCTGACCCGGAAGATCGAGGCCGGGGGGATCAAGTACGTCTTCTTCCAGCAGGTGTCGGTCACCGGCCGCGTCATGGGCAAGGGCGTCGTCTCCTCGTTCTTCCCGCAGGTGGCCGAGAAGGGCTACCAGCTGGTCTACGGCGCGACCGCCAACCTCTTCACCGACCGCTACGGCAACTACATCGGCTTCGGCCCGGAGGAGTCCGAGCTCGCCGCCGTCGCCGATCTCGACACCTTCGCCGTGCTGCCCTGGGATCCGCGCGTCGCCCGCGTGTACTGCGACTGCTACGACACCGAGACCGGTGAGCTGATGGACGCCGATCCGCGCCAGAACCTCAAGAAGGTGGCGCACGAGTTCGAGACCGAGCTCGGCTACCAGTTCCTGATCGGAATAGAGCCGGAGATGATGTGGCTGCGCAAGCCGCAGGACGGTGAGATGCCGCAGGGCGTCACCAAGCCGTACTGCTACCACATCCACCAGTTCGAGGAGCTGCGTCCGGTGCTGCTCGACGTCGTGCAGTACGGCCAGGCGCTGGGGCTCGATATGAGCTACGGCGATCACGAGGACGCCCCCGGGCAGCTGGAGCTCAACTTCCGCTTCGACCGGCCGGTCCGCACCGCGGACAACATCACCACCTATCGCCAGGTGTGCGCCGCCGTCGGCCGCAAGCACGACCTGCTTCCGTCGTTCATGCCCAAGCCGTTCACCGGCGTGTCGGCCAACGGGCACCACCACCACTTCACGCTGATCGACGACCAGGGCAACAACGTGTTCCACGACCCGGACGGGCCGGCCCAGCTGTCGCAGTTCGCCCGCCACTTCCTGGGCGGGATGCTGGAGCACTTCCCGGCGCTGATGTGCGTCGGCAATCCGACGGTCAACTCCTACTGCCGCATGTGGGACACCGGCTTCTGGGCCCCGATCTACAAGAACTGGGGCTGGCAGAACCGGACGACGACGGTGCGCGTGGCCAGCGGCGGCCGGTTCGAGTATCGCGGCGTCGACTCCTCCTGCAACCCGTACCTGACGGTGGCGACGCTGCTGCGCGCCGGCCTGGACGGCGTGCGCCGAGAGCTGGATCCCGGACCCCCGCAGCAGGGCAACACCTACGACCTGCTCAAGGAGGGCCAGGAGATCGAGAAGGTGCCCGACAGCCTCGGCGCGGCGCTCGACGCGCTCGCCCAGGACGAGGTCGTTCAGTCGGCGATGCCCGGGCGGCTGTACAAGGTGTTCAACCACTACAAGCGCGACGAGTGGGAGCGGTATCTCGCCGCGGTCACCGACTGGGAGCGCGACGAGTACCTCGAGGTGCTGCCCTAGTGCTCCTCATCGTGATGCTCGAATGCCGTCGTAATCGCGAGGAGGAGCACTGATGTGCGGAATCGCCGGAATCATCTACAAGAACGGGAACGGCGCGCATCGCATCGGCCGTGACATGACGAGCATGCTGCAGTCGATGAAGCACCGGGGGCCGGACTCCACCGGGTACGCGCTGTACCACGCTCCCACCCAAGAGCTCGCGGTGCGAATCAACCTCGCCGAGTCGACCGCCCCACGCGACCTTGACTTCGCCGACGATGTGCGCCGCCGCCGGCGGGAGGTGGAGGCGCGGCTGCGGGGAGCCGGGGCGACGATCAAGGAGATGGAGGACGTCAACGACTACACGTTCAGCGCGACGGTGGTCTACCACGGCGACCTCAAGCGGCTGGCCGACTACGTCGAGTCGGTCCCGCACACCGAGGTTCTGTCGCTGGGCCACTCGCTGGAGATCGTCAAGGACCTCGGCGACGCCCGGACCGTGGCCGGCCAGTACCAGCTCGACGAGTACTTCGGCTCGCACGGCATCGGCCACGTCCGGATGGCGACCGAGTCCGATGTCGACATCGCCAACGCCCACCCGTACTGGGCCTATCCGTTCTCCGACGTCGCCGTCGTCCACAACGGGCAGCTGACGAACTATCACCAGTGGCGCCGCCGCCTGGAGGCCAGCGGCCACCGTTTCGCGTCGATGTGCGACTCGGAGATCATCGCCGTCTACCTCGCCGACCGGATGGCCAAGGGCGACTCGCTCGAGGATGCGATGCACCACTCACTCGAGGACCTCGACGGCGTCTTCACCTACATCTGCGTGTCCGAGGACGCGCTGGGGGTGGCCAAGGACGAGCTGGCGGCCAAGCCGCTCGTCCTCTACGAGGGCGACGACATGGTCGCGCTGGCGTCCGAGGAGATGGCGATCCGGGCGGTGATCGACCACGAGATCGAGACCTACGACCCATATGAGAGCACGGTGATGGTATGGACACGGTAGATCAGTCTCGGACCGAGCCCGCGCGGGAGGAGCCGCAGTTCGACGCGCGCGGCCTGGTCGAGCTCAACGCCCGCGTCCCGCGGGTGTCCGACGTCGACGGTGACACCGCGACCTTTGACGCCGGTCCCCTGACCACCCGGCAGATCAACCTCGAGCTGCGCTGGCTGCTGTATGAGGAGGGGGTGCGTGACGTCACCGTCCTCAATCCGGCCGCCCGCCACTCGCTCGGAGCCGGGCTGCTCACGCGCTGCAGGCTGCGCTTCGAGGGTTCGTTGGGCTACTTCGCGCTTGGCATGATCGATGGCCCGGAGGTGCACATTGCCGGGCGCGTCGGCTGGTCGGCGTGCGAGAACATGATGTCCGGCGTGGTCGTCATCGAGTCGAACGCCGGCTCGCTGACCGGTGCGGCGATCCGCGGTGGCGACCTCGTGGTCAAGGGCCGCGTCGGCGCGCGCACCGGAATCGACCAGAAGGGCGGCACCATCATCACGCTCGGCGACGCCGGCTCGATGACCGGGTTCATGATGCAGCGCGGCCGCCAGGTCATCTGCGGCGACGTCGGCCCGGGACTCGGGGACTCGATGTACGACGGCTCGATCTACGTCGCCGGGAAGGTGAAGTCCCTGGGGATCGACTGCGTCGAGGGCGAGTGGACGGACGCCGACACCGAGTTCATCGAGAGGAAGTTCAGGATCTACGACCTCGGCTCGCCGCCGGCGTTCCAGAAGTTCGTGTGCGGCAAGAAGCTTTACAACTACGACTCGCTCGAGCCATCCGAGCGCAAGCTCGTCCTCTAGGAGGAGGTGTTCCCATGGCTGATGAGAACGCACCGACGGCCCGCAACGTCCTCGGACACAGCCGGATCTTCACCCCCGAGGTGATCGACGACATCCACGTCAAGTCCGAGCTGGGCCGCTACCGGATGCGCGGCTTCTCGATGTTCAAGAAGATCCCGCACTGGGACGAGCTGATGTTCATGCCGGGGACCCTGACGCGGTTCGTGATCGAGGGTTACCGGGAGAAGTGCCTGACCAAGACGGTGCTCGGCGCGCGCTTCGCCTCCAAGCCGATCGAGCTCGACATCCCCGTCTACATCACCGGGATGTCGTTCGGCGCCCTGTCGCTCGAGGCCAAGATGGCACTGGCCAAGGGCGCCTCGATGGCCGGGACCGCCACGTGCAGTGGCGAGGGCGGGATGATTCCGCCCGAGCGCGACCTGTCGACGAAGTGGTACTACCAGGTCATCCAGAGCCGCTACGGGTTCAACCCGCACCACCTCATGCTCGCCGATGCCTGTGAGTTCTTCATCGGCCAGGGATGCAAGGTCGGCCTCGGCGGCCACCTGATGGGCCAGAAGGTGACCGAGCAGGTCGCCGAGATGCGCTCGCTCCCCGCCGGCATCGACCAGCGGTCCCCGGCCCGGCATCCGGACTGGCTCGGCCCGGACGACCTGTCGCTGAAGATCCAGGAGGTCCGCGAGGCGACCAACTACGAGATTCCCATCCAGCTCAAGCTCGGCGCCGCCCGCGTCTACGACGACGTGCGCATGGCGGCGAAGTGCGGGCCGGACATCATCTACCTCGACGGTGCCGAGGGCGGCACCGGCGCCGGTCCCCATACCGCGGCGGAGGAGACCGGCATCCCGCTGATGGCGGCGATCCCGGAGGCGCGGCGCGCGCTGGAGGACGTGGGCCTGGCCGACGAGATCGACCTCGTCGTTGCCGGCGGGATCCGCAACGGCGGCGATGTGGCCAAGTGCCTGGCGCTGGGCGCCGATGCGATCGCCATCGGCCACTCGGCGCTGATGGCGCTCAACTGCAACAAGGAGATCCCGGGCGTCACCGACTACGAGGGAACGGTCGGCGTACCGGCCGGTCGCTGCTACCACTGCCACACCGGACGCTGCCCGGTCGGCATCACCACCCAGGACCCGGAGCTGCGCAAGCGGCTCGTCGTCGAGGACGCGGCCAACCGGGTCTACAACTTCCTGCACACGCTGACCCTGGAGTGCCAGATGCTGGCCCGGGCGTGCGGGAAGACCGACATCCACTCCCTGGAGCCGGAGGACCTGTGCGCGCTCACCGTCGAGGCCTCGGCGATGGCGCGGGTGCCGCTCGCCGGCACCGACTACATTCCGGGCGTGTCGGAGGAGCGGACGCTCGAGCGCATCGAGCGCCTGCTCGAGCGCCACATTGCCAACCCCGTCGACTACCTCTCGGCCTCCGAGGAGGCCGGCGTGGTGGGAGGTGACTGATGGCCGACGACGTTCGCCGGGTTCCCGATGAGCCGGAGAAGGTCTTTGCAATCGATGCCGAGTACCTGTCGGGTCGCCGCTTTCCCTACCAGGAGGATCTCTCGCTGGTGGAGGATGTCGATCTGATCGCCGCCACGCCGGGCGAGGACATCAACTGGCTGGAGGACGTCACGCTCCTGGCCGAGGGGGGTGTGCCGGCGGTGTTCGACCGCTACTCGAACTCGTTCATCAAGATCTACTTCGAGATCCCCGAGGGGCGGGAGGACGAGATCGCCCGCAAGGTGCTGATCACGCACCTGCAGAGCGGCAACTCGTACGGGATCGCGCTCAAGGAGCGCCATGCCAAGTTCGCGCAGCCCGCGCTGGGGCCGTGGGTGCAGGACTCGCCGACCGTCGGTACCGACTGGACGCCACCGGTGCTGGCGGGGTGGGAGCCGCCGGAGCACTGAGGTGGCGGCCGGGACCGAGCCACTCCCCAGGTCGGTCCGGCGCGGGCCGCCGATCACGCTGACCTGCGACTGCGGCGAGCGCCGGTACCTGCGCTACGGCGAGCGGTGGACGTGTCCGAAGTGCGGCCGGACGTGGAACACGAAGCGCATCCCGGTTGAGCAGTACGCGGCGATCCGCGCCACGCAGCTGCGCTACCGCCGGGTGCCGCTGGCGATCAGCGTGGTGTCACTGCTGTGCGTGATCGCGTTCATCCTGGTGGGCCAGGCGGTGGGCGGGCTGATCATCGTCGGCCTGCTGGCGACCACGTGGAGCATGTTCTTCCGGCCGATCCACCGGCGGAAGTACCGGAAGGCGCTCGCCGACCTGCCGCAGTGGAAGATCAAGCCGGAGTAGCCGGCTGTTGCGCTCGCCATGGTCGCCCGGCGGCCCGAGAAGCGCGGAAGACGGCGGCATCGAAGGAGGGTGAGCTGCCGGCCGGGCGGTGGGCGGCGCCCCTGAACCCGGTTGCGCCCGTTCAGTGTCCGCTGTGACCCGCTGCGCCCGTTCAGCGTGCGCTGTGACCCGTTGCGCCCGTTCAGCGTGCGCTGTGCGCCAAATCGTGACTCCCGCGGATGATTTGGCACCACGCGCATGCATAGCCCTCGATCTGCGCCAGATCTCGTGGGGTGAACCTGATTTTGCGCGTCATGCATGCCGCGGCACCCGCATCGACCAGCGACGTTGCTCTCGCCCCTTCTTCGCTGCCAGATGTGCGCGCTCAGGCGGGCGTCACGGTCACTTCGAGCCCGTGCACGGTGCTCGAGGCGCCCATGTCGCTGCGGGTCCCGGGATTGAGGACATTGACATTGGCCCCCTGGGGCTCCCGGGCCGGCCAGCGGCCCTTCGGTGAGAGGGCGACCCCGCGCGGCAGGTCGGCGCTGAGCGCGACCGTCAGCTCGAGCTCGCCGGTGGCGCTGGCCACCCGCGCCCGGTCGCCCTCGCCCAGCCCCCGTTCGGCGGCGTCGTCAGGATGGAGGGCAACGCGCGCCGGGCCCCGGCGGCCGTCGAGCCGGCGCTCGTTGGCGAAGCTGGCGTTCAGCGCCCACGGAGAAGCTGGGGTCAGCAGACGCAGGCGGCCCTCCGCCGGGCGCGTGTCGAACCAGGGCTGGGCGACCCGTGGGTGCCCGTCGGCCTGGGCCCGGGCGCTGGCCAGCTCGACGCGGCCGCTCGGTGTGGGAAAGGCGAGGTCGGCGAACTGGACGCGCGGCTCATCGGAGATCCACACCGTGCCGCGCTGTGCCAGCTCGTCGAAGGTCAGCCCCGTGCCGGTCCCGGCGAGCAGGCGATCGAGCAGCCGGCGGTCTGACTCGTGCAGTGCCGGCTCGGTCATCCCCATCGCGCCGGCCAGGCGCCGGAAAATCTCGGTGTTGGGCAGTGACTGGCCCAGCGGCGGCGTGACCGCGACCTGGGCCGACAGGCTGAGGTTGAAATAGGAGGCGACGAGGTCGTCGCATTCCAGGAAGCTCGCCGCCGGGAGCACGACGTCGGCCAGCCCGGCCGTGTCGGTGGCGAACAGGTCGATCGCGACCGTGAACAGGTCCTCGCGCTGCAGGGCCGTCCGCAGCCGCGCCTGGTCCGGGTTGGAGGCGGCGATGTTGATGTTCCAGCAGACCAGCGCCCGCGTGCGGTCCGGATCCTCGAGCCAGGATGCCGCGTCCATGTGGCTGATCGGTGGGGGAGAGCGGTCCGGAAGACCGCCGGTGGTGACGTCGGCGACGTCGAGGCCGCGGCTGTCGGTCCCGTTCAGGTACAGGAGTCCGGCGCCGCGGCGGCCGAGGTTGCCGCTGAGCGCGGCGAGCTGGCCGACAGCGCGCACGGCGTTGCCGCCGCGCGGCTGGCGCTGGAAGCCCTGGCCGATCCACAGCAGCGACGGCCCCGGGCCGTACCAGCGGGACGCCTGCTCGATGTGCCCGGCGGGCACGCCGGTGACCGTCTCACCCCAGGCGGGCGTGCAGTCCGCAAGCAGGGGCTCGAGCTCGTCCCAGCCGGTGCACTGATCCCGCAGGAGGCGGTCGTCGAGCAGACCGTCGCGCCACAGCACGTGCGCGATCGAGAACGCCAGCGCCGCATCGCTGCCCGGGAACGGCTGCAGGTGCAGGTCGGCCTTGCGCGCCGTATCGGTGCGAACCGCGTCGACGACGATCGTCGCTCCCGGCGCCTCCGGCAGCCACTGCTCGTGCTGATGCGGCGCCGACGCCGACGGATTGGCGCCCCACACGAGGATGCAGGCCGCATCGCCGGCCGTCCGCGGATCGAAGCCGTCCTCCGACGTGCCGTACAGGTAATCGAGCGCGACGTGGCCGGCCTTGTTGCAGATGGTGTCCGGGTCGATCTCCCGGGCTCCGAGCGTGCGCATGAAGCGCATGGGGAAGCCAAAGCCGAGCAGCGCGAACGTGCCCGTGTAATGGGCGTTGAGGATGGCGCCCGGTCCGGCGCCGGGATCATCGGCGACCGCCCGCAGCCGACTTGCCACGGTGCTCAGCGCCTCATCCCAGGACGCGGTCCGCCAGCGGCCGGCGCCCTTGGGCCCGTCGCGCAGCAGCGGTCTCGTCAGGCGGGCGGACGGGTCGAGGAACACGCCGTTGTAGGCGCTCGTACACTTGGCGCACAGTCGCCCGCGGCTGACGGGATGGTCGCGGTCGCCACGGACGTGGCGGATGACGCCGTCGCGCAGCGCCACCTCGATCCCGCACGCGTCATAGCAGTCTCGCGGACACGTGGTCTTGAGCGTTGTGTCGACGGTCATGGCCCCGTCGCTCCCTGGCTCAGTGCACGATCAGCACGTCGCACCGGGCGCCGTGCGCGACCGCGTCCGGGACGCTCTGTCCCAGCAGCCGCTGCACCCACGAGACCTCGCGGGCGCCGAGCACGATCATGTCAGCCGCCTGCTCGCGCGCTGCCTCCAGGATCGACTCCGCCTCGTGGCCTACCGCCTCGATGTACTCGGCCGTCAGCCCCCGGCCCTCGAGGTAGCGATGGGCCTCAGCCAGTTCCGCCCGGTGATCTGCGGCGGTCTCGACCGGGTCGGCGCCGATCGACCGGGCCGCCGCCGAGGTGGCGACGGGCGCCACGCTGGTGACGATGAGCCGGGCCTCGAGCGCCGAGACCAGCTCGGCGGCGCGCTCCAGCGCGCGCTGGGACACGTCGGTGTCGTCGTATCCGACGAGGATCGTCTTGATCATGCGATCACCGCGGGTGGAGGAGTGACCATCGCGGCCTGCTCCTCCTCATCTGGCACCGTCGGCGTGATCTCCCGCAGGTGGACGCCCTCGCCGTCCTGGACGACCCGGCGGAAGATGAACAGCAGGAGCGAGCCGAACAGGACGCCGACGCCGATGCCGAAGTCGGTCCAGCTGCCGTAGCCGTTGAGATGCGGGGCGAGCGCACCGACGACGAGGAACAGCGCGTTGAGCACGACCAGGAACGCGGCGATCGGCAGCCACCCGGAACCGACCTTGATCGGCCGCGGCCAGTTGGGCCGGTCGCGGCGCAGCAGCAGGAAACCGCTCAGTGCAAAGACGTGTGCCAGCACGTAGCCGATGTTGCTCATGTACAGGATCGCCAGGTTGGACTTGATCAGGAGCACGAGCAGGATGTTGACGACCAGGTCGACGGTCATCGCCCGGGCGGGCACGTGGTAGCGGTTCAGCATGCCGAGCTGTTTGATCGTCATCCCGGCCCGGGAGATGCCGAACAGGGCACGACCGGCGTCGGACGTCGAGGAGGTCATCGACAGCAGCAGGCTGGCGATGATGCAGACGGTAAACACACTCGCGGCGCCGTGGCCGACGATCGTGGCCATCGCCTGGGTGTAGAACTGCCCCTCGGCGGTCGCCGCCGGCACCGCGCCGGTGATGCCGCCGAGGCCGAGCGGCAGCAGCAGGCAGACGAGCAGCATGAACGTGGCAGCGCTGCGCAGGGCCCGGTGGGTGTCCTGGATCGACTTGTACTCCGGGGCGAACGTCGCGCACGCCTCGGTGCCGTACGCCGACCAGGCGAGGATGAACATGTAGACGAGCGCCAGCTTCACGCCACTCCACGGTCCGGTGAAGGTGGCGTGGACGTTGGAGGAGTGCCAGTCGCCGCTGAAGTAGGGCACGATGATGAACAGCGCCAGCGGGATCATGAGCAATGCGGCGCAGGCGTACGTCAGCCACACGGCCGGGCGCATCCCAAAGATGTTGAAGCTCCACACGAAGATGATGCATCCGATCGCGATGAACGACGAGAGCGTCAGCGTGTTGCCGAGGAAGCCGATCGACAGGCCGGAATGCGGCCACCACTGCGCGGTCGCCAGGTCGCCGATGATCTTGCCGAAGATCGAGAGCACGACGGACCAGCCGATCCAGTAGCCGAACGCCGACAGTGGGCCCACCATCGTCGTGTACTTGCGCCATCCCTCGTGCGCGTACAGCGCAATGCCCCCGCTGCGGTGACCGAACATCGTCGCCGGCTCGGAATAGATCCACGCCTGGAGCATCCCGATCGCGGCCGAGCAGCCCCACAGGATCATCGAGCCGGTGACGCCGAAGATGCCGAGCGTGAAGCCGAGGCTGCCGAGAAGGAAGCCGGGATTGCAGAGCGCGATGACGAATCCGTCCCACCAGCGCAGCGTCTTGAGGAGTTGAACCTCCTCGACGGTGGCAGTTGCCAAACCTCATCCCTCCTGGGTGTTTTGGCGGCGACCGGAACGATCTGAAGTTCGCGGCTGTCCCGGTGCCAGTGGGGCGGTTTATACCAGTTGGTACAAAGCCGGTCAACGAGGTTTGACCAAGTTTGTCCGCGTGGAGCGAGGCAGGCCTCTGGTGTTCGTCCACCGGGAGCGTGACAAGATCCTTCGTGAGCGAGTTGCGATGACCGTTCTCGACGAGCACGCCGGCGTCGCCGCCCCGGCGACCCCAGGGGCGGAGCACCCGCGTCCGATCGTCCTCGCCACGCTCTCGGTCCGCGTCGATCCGGCCGCCGAGCGGATGGCGATCGAGACCGCGCTGCAGGCCCGGGCGCGGCTGATCATCGCCAACATGCTCTGGCTCCCGCCGTACCCGACGACGCTCATGCTCGCGCGGGAGCACGCGACCCTGCCCCACGAGGAGGACCTTGACGCAGTCCGCGAGACCGCTGCGCGCGCCGCCGCGCGGGGCATCCCCACCGAACTGCTGCGGATCTCCAGTCGCCGGCCGCTTCAGGCGCTCATCGAACTGCTGGAGGAGCGGCGCGCGGGACTGGTCGTCCTCGGACCGGACCGACGGCGGTCGCCGCGGTGGTGGCGGTGGATGGCGGCGCAGCGGATCCGGCGACGGGCGGATTGCCTGGTGTGGATTGCGCCGGAGGGGTGAGCCTCCGGACTCCGTCAGCCGCGCGCCGGGCCGAGGTGTTGAAACGGCGGGCAACGAAGACGGGATGTCCGGGCGTGGGTGGCTGACGCCGGCTGGGAACCTGCACAACGTGCCAAATCAGGGGGACGGGCCGCCATTTGGCGCGGCTTGGGGGCTATGCGTGCACCGGGTGACAAATCATCCGCGCGTTCTGCGATTTGGCACGAAACGCACGCTTCAGTCCGGTGCAACGGGCCCCGGTGGGCGCCACCCGGCCGAGGTCGCGACCCCTTCGTTGCCCGCCGTTTTCTCACACCGCCCCGGGAGCAAACGCTAGCTCGGGCGCCCAGACGCCCGGTCAGACACCTCCCGCAGCGTCCCGAACCGCCCCGTGTAGAACAGCAGGGGCTCGCCCTCGCGATGCGACAGGTGCTCGACCTCGCCGATCCACAGGACGTGGTCCCCCGCCGTGTGCACGTCGACGACCCGGCAGCCCACGTGGGCGAGCGCGCCGTCGAGCAGGGGGAACTCCTTCTCCCAGATGAACGCGGGGGGCACCGCCGCCGCACGCTGTCCGGCGAAGTGGGCGGCGTACTGCTCCTGGTCGGAGGCGAGCACGCTGACCCCGTACCGGCCGGTGCGCGGGAGCATCTCGCTCATCCGGCAGCGGCCGAGGGACACGAGCACCAGCGGCGGGCGCAGCGACACCGACAGGAATGCGTTGGCGGTCATGCCGTGGATCGTGTCGCGGTGGGCGGTGGTGACGACGGTGACGCCGGTGGCGAAGCGACCCATCACCTGGCGCAGCTCGCGCGCGGCGGCCTCGGCAGCCGAGGAGCGCGGCGTCAGCTTGGCCACGCCGGTGGGCGGCTCGACGGCGGTGCGGGGAGGGGCCGGGGGCTGCCTGGCGGAGCCCGCCGGGGCGGCGGGCGGCCGGATGGGGGGCATCATCCCCGTCGACTGCCCCGGGCGGGCGACCTTGGCCACCCGCGTCAGACGAGCGACGCCCTCGCGCTCAGCCACACCGTTCCCCGGTCCGGACACGACGCTCACGACCGCGGGCGCTTCTTCTCCGGGTCATAGAAGGGGAATCGTACGACGCGGGCCGGAATCCGCTTCTGAAGGCCGTCGAGCTTGCCGATCTGAACCTCCGTGCCGAGGTCAGCGTACTGCACCGCCATCCGGCACAGGGCGATGTTCGCGCGCAGGGTGGGGCTGCGGGTGCCGCTGGTGATGACGCCGACGCGGCGGCGGTCGACGTAGACCTCGTCGCCGTGCCCGGCGGTCTCGTTTCCGGTCAGGTCCAGTCCCACCAGCCTGCGCTGGGGATGCTCCCGGCGCTCGAGCAGCGCGTCGCGGCCGATGAAGTCCTCGTCGATGTCGAGCGCGACCGCAAAGCCGATCCCGGCCTCGAACGGGTCGACCTGATCGTCGAACTCGTAGCCGGCGAAGATCAGTCCGGATTCGATGCGCAGGATGTCGAGGGCCTCGAGGCCGAGCGGCGTGAGGCCGCGCGGCCGGCCCGCCTTCCAGACCGCGTCCCACACCGCCTCCCCGTCGGAGGGGTGGCACCAGATCTCGTAGCCGAGCTCGCCGGTGTAGCCGGTGCGCGACACGATGATGGGGGTGCCGTCGTGGCCGCCGATGCGACCCACGAGGAAGCGGAACCACTTCAGCTCCGCCAGCGACGGCTGCGACGGCGGCGTCCAGACGAACTCGGCCAGAGCCTCGCGGCTCAACGGACCCTGGACGGCGAGGTTGTGCAGCTGGTCGGTGCTGGGCTTGACGAGCACCTTGAGCCCCAGGCGGTCGGCGAGATCTCGCATCCAGATCCCGTCGTACTCGTCGCCGCCGACGAAGCGGAAGTTGTCCTCGCCGAGACGGAAGACGGTGGCGTCGTCGATCATCCCGCCGGTCTCGTTGCACAGTGCCGTGTACACCACCTGGCCGACCGCCAGCTTGCGGATGTTGCGGGTGACGAGGCGCTGCATGAGCGTCTCGGCGTCCGGCCCCAGCACCTCCCACTTGCGCAGCGGCGAGAGGTCCATCACCGCCAGCTTCTCGCGACAGGCCCAGTACTCGGCGATCGCGCCCTCGTTGTTGAAGCAGTGCGGCAGCCAGTAGCCGCGGTACTCGACAAAGCTCTTGGTCAGCGCCGACGTGCGCGAGTGGAAGGCGGTCTCCTGGGTGAGGGCCGCCGGGGCCTCGGCGGTCACCCGGCGGGCGATGGCCATGGAGAACCGGTTCTCCGGTGAATAGACCCGAACATGGATGTCGGTCACCTCCCACGCGTTGGATGGATCGATGTCGTCCGGGCAGGCCGACGACGCGCACACCAGGTCGTCCATCGCCCGGAACATGACGTAGTCGCCCGGGCGCGACCAGGGCTCGTCCGCGATGAGCTGCATGTTGGAGTCGAACGACGTGTTGTAGAAGAGGTTCAGCGCGTTCCATCCCTTGCGCGGGGCGACGCCGAACCCCTTCAGGGCAGCGTTGAAGTTGTCGGTGCAGTTGACGTGGCCGGGGTAGCCCATGTCCTCGTAGTACCTGGCAAAGCACGCCAGTCCGAACGTGTCGTGGCGCCCGACGGTGTCCCGGACGACCTCGACGAGCGGGTTCAGATCCGGGTCGTAGAACTTGCCGTGCAGCCCGGGCTGCGGGTAGGCGCTGCCCATCAGCGAGTGCGTGGCCGTGGCGTCCAGTCCCCGCTCCACGCCCCGCTGCAGCTGCTCGGCGCGGAAGGCGAGGAAGTCCGAGCACTGCTTGCCGCGCACGTCGATGACCTGGACGTACTCACCGGCGCGAACCTCGTAGCTGCCGGCGCTGGCCGGGTCGATGCGAAAGTCCAGCCGCGGCTCGGCGAGCGGCGCCGGCAGCTCGACCTCGTCACGGCGGCGCGGTGCGGAGCGCCGCACCTGCACCGACAGCTCCGTGGCCGGCAACTCGCCGTCGATCACCCGCCCGCCGGGGGCGGCGACGATCAGCGTGGTGTCGCCGCCGGCGGTGAACTCCACGTGCGCCCCCGGCTCCGACTGCGCGCCGAACAGCCTGGCGCACCGCGCGTCGTGCAGATCCAGCCCGCGGCCGGCGAGCGCCCGGGCCATGCCCGCGGCGCCGTCCGGAGCGGCGGACAGCGCCCTCAGCGCGGTCGCTGGCGCGTCGGCCTCAGGGCCGAGCGGGGCTCCCAGCGCCGTCACCTCCGCCACCTGACCTCCGTGCCGGTCGATGATCCGCACGTGGTCGTCGCCGCGCAGCTGCACGACGGTGACCCCGTCCGGCCGCACCGGGTAGGTCTCCAGCGCCGGGTCGGGGACGAGGAGCCCGGAGACGAGCGAGGAAATCTCCAGCGTGGCCATCGCCTACGCCGGCGCCGACGCCTTCTCCACCTCGGCGAGCAGCTGCTCGGCCAGCTGGCGCTTGCCGTCCGCGTCGAGCTTCTTGAGCTCGTTCTCGACCGCGCGGCGATTGTAGGTCTGGTTCCAGTAGTCGAGGCTGTCGAAGCCGAGCAGCACGGCCTTGCCGACGAACTGTCGCAGCACCTCGTTCGTCGGTCCCATGACCCATCCCGCCTTGGCGTCGCGCAGGTAGCGCTCGAGCTCCATGTCCCGCTTGTAGCCGGTGCCGCCGCAGGCGTGCAGCATCTTGTCGACGACGTGCGCGGTGTTCTTCGCCGCCTCGAACTTGATCTGCCACGCCCAGTGGAGGAAGTTGGCGCGGGCGAACTCCCCCGGGGCCATCCGGCGCGTGTTGTCGTCGGTCGCCTGATCCATCGCCTGGGCGACCGACAGGCCGAAGAGCCGGCAGGCGTTCGTGTCCATCACGGCCTCGCCGACGTAGTCCTGGATCGTCGGGTAGTCGGCCACGCGGAGGCCGACGTCGACGTGCTTCTTGCGCGTCGTCTGGCGCTTGCCGATGTCGATGGCGCCGAGGGCGATCCCGTTCCACACCGCCGAGGAACCGAGCAGGAACCACGGATCGACGGCCTCGTCGTTGGAGGCGGCCCCGTCGCCCTCCGGCCCCACGATCTGCGAGGCGGGAATGGCGACGTCCTCGACCTGGATGGGTCCCGATTGATTGCCGCGCAGGCCGAGCGCGTCCCACGTGGAGGGCTGGGCCTGGACGTCGTCGCCGTCGATGACGAACACCGAGAGGTCGTCGTAGCCGGTGAAGTCCGGGCTCGTCGTCTGGACGACGTAGAAGTCGGCAAATCCGCCGGACGTCGTCCACGAGGCCTTCTTGCGCACCTTGTAGCCGCCGTTGGAGCGCTCGGCGCCCGAGGACAGCGGATACCAGAAGTGCGACCCGGTCTCCGGGTCGGAATAGGACAGGGTGCCGATCTTGCCGCTGTTGAGCGGGCGGATGTACTTGTCGATCAGCTCGTCGGTGGGGCGCAGCATGATCGTGTTGACCGCGGCCAGGTGCATGACGTAGCACATGGCCGTCGAGGCGCATCCGTAGCGCGCGATCGTCTCGCACGTCATCTGGAAGGCGACGTGGTTCTCGCCCAGGCCGCCGTACTCGGTGGGAACGGTGAGGGCGAGGAAGCCGTGCTCGCCGAGGAGCTCGAGATTGCGGCGCGGGTATTCGAGGTTGTCGTCGGAGGTCTTCGCGTTGGCGCGCATCTCCTTCTGGCAGAGCTCGATCAGCAGGTCGCGGAGCTCCCGCTGGCGATCGGTGAGCACCCACTCCGGGTCCCATTCGTAGCCAAGACCCCAGAACGGCTCTCCGTTCCACATCTTCTCTGCCATGTCTCCTCCGGCGCGGTCGTTGTGCAACTGAGAATGCCGACGTAGACTAGGCCCTCCGGCGGCTCTGCACAAATATGTTCAAAGAAATTTAGAGGGAGGGCGGTTGATTGGGCCACTGCCCGTTCGTGTCTCCGGGGACCATCCCCAAGGAGGGGCGAATGGGTTTGTGAACACGGCCTAAGCCGCCTCCACGTGGGGGCCGCGCACCCGGTTGCCGGCCCCCTGCGGCCAGGGCAGGTCGCGCTGGGCCTCGGCGATCTCGTCGAGCTGGGCCAGGACCCCGCCGGCCGCCGGCACCGACTTGCCGACGGCGCGGTCGACGTGGAGGAGCATGTGCTCACCGGTGGCGATGGGCGTCTCGTCATCGGCGCCCATCAGCTCGTGGAACAGATGCAGGCGCTTGCCGTCATGGCCGAGCAATCGCGTGGCGACGACCAGCCGATCGCCCGCCCGTGCCTCGCCGAGGTGGCGGATGTGGGTCTCCACCGTGTAGTAGGACCGGCCGCTGTCGATGTACGGGCCGAGGATGCCGATGTGGCGCAGGAACGCATCGGTGGTGTCGGCGAGGACCTCCAGGTAGCGGCTCTCGGTCATATGGCCGTTGTAGTCGATCCAGGCCGGGGCGACGAGCACCTCGTGGAGGCGGAGCCGGCCGTCCTCGAGCGGCGGCAGGACGGACCCGGCCCCGGCGCGCTCGTACAGCGTGCGCTCGGCGAGCGCCACCACCTCGCCGGCTCCGAAGCCCGCACCGGCCAGCCCCCGCAGGACGGCGACGAGGCATTCGTCGCGCAGCCACTCCAGGTCCGCCACCGACTGTCCGTCGGCCTGGGCGTCGGACTGCTCCACGATCTTGGCCAGCAGCCCGTCGTCGAGATCCGGCACGTCGGTCAGCTTCGTCCATGGCAGCTGCAGCGCCGGGCCGAACTGGGCCATGAAGTGGCGCATGCCGGCCGCTCCGCCGGCGAGGCGGTAGGTGAGGAAGGTGCCCATCGCCGCCCAGCGCAGACCGGGGCCGAAGCGGATGGCGTCGTCGACCTCCTCCACGGTCGCGACGTCGTCGGCGACCAGCCACAGCGCCTCGCGCCAGAGCGCCTCGAGGAGCCGATCCGCGATGAAGCCGTCGATCTCGCGACGGACGATCAGCGGGCGCATCCCCACCGAGCGGTACACGTCGGCGGCGCGGGCCACCGTCTCCGGGGTGGTCTGATCCGAGCCGCAGACCTCGACGAGCGGGAGCAGGTAGACCGGGTTGAACGGGTGGCCGACCACGAAGCGCTCCGGATGCGTCATCCCCACCACGAGGCGCGAGGGGAGCAGCCCGGAGGTGGAGGTGGCGATGATCGCATCGTGCGGGGCCGCGCGGCTGGCCTGGGTGAGCAGCTCGGTCTTGAGCGTCTCCCGCTCCGGCGCGCTCTCCTGGACGAGGTCGGCGCCCTCGGCGGCCGCCTCCACCGTATCGACCAGTTCGAGCCGCCCCTCCGGCGGCAGCGGGGCCAGCGTCAGCCGGCGCCAGGCGCGGCGAGCGCGCTCCACCGTGGCCCGGGTGGCCTCGGCGGCCGAGGGTGCGGGATCAAACAGCCGGACGTCGACGCCCGCCAGCAGGAACCGGGCCGCCCAACCACCGCCGATCACGCCGCTGCCGAGCAGCCCGACCGTGCGGAGCTCAGGCACGCTTCACGAGCCTGAGCCGCTCGCGGACCTCGGCCGGACCGAGGACGCGGACGTTCATGGCGTGCAGGATCGTCTGCGCCCGCTCGACGAGCCGGCCGTTGGTCGCCTTCTCGCCCGGTCCGACCCACAGGTTGTCCTCCAGCCCCACTCGGACGTTGCCGCCGGCCAGAACGGCCATCGCCACGTACGGCAGCTGCATGCGGCCGATGGCGAACGCCGAGAAGACGGCGCCCGGCGGCAGCAGGTCGACGAGCGCCAGCAGCGTTGCCGGATCATCCGGTGCGCCGTAGCGGATGCCCATGCACAGCTGGATCAACACCGGGTCGTCGATCAGTCCGTCGGCGATCAGGTCCTTGACCATCACCATCTGGCCGGTGTCGAAGACCTCCAGCTCCGGGCGCACGCCGAGCTCCTGGATCTCCCGGGCCATCGCCCGCAGCGTCTCCGGCGTGTTCGTCATGACGTAATCGCCGCCGGCGGCGAAGTTCATCGTCCCGCAGTCCAGGGTGCAGATCTCCGGCAGCAGCTCGCGGACGTGGGCCAGACGCTCGTGGGCGCCGACCATGTCGGTCCCCGCCTGGTCCGGCGGCAGCGGCGACTCCGGGCCGCCGAGGACGAGGTCGCCGCCCATCCCGCTCGTCAGGTTGACGACGACGTCGACATCCGCGTCGCGGATCAACTCGATCACCCGGCGGTAGAGCGAGACATCGCGTGATCCCCGGCCGGTCCCCGGGTCGCGGACGTGGATGTGGGCCACCGCGGCCCCCGCGCGCGCCGCCTCCAGAGCGGCGTCGGCGATCTGCTCCGGGGTGACCGGGACGTGGTCGCTGCGCGCTGTCGTGTCTCCCGCGCCGGTTACGGCGCAGGTGATGAACGCGGTGTTCACCGCTGCAGCGCGGCTTCGACCGTCGGCGTGTTGGCCAGCAGCCGGCCGGTGTACTCCGCGCTGGGCGACGTGAACACGTCGAGCGTCGGCCCGGATTCCACGATCCGCCCCTCGGTCATGACGACGACCCGGTCGGCGATCGTCCGGATCAGCGCCAGGTTGTGGGTGATGAACAGCATGCTCAGCCCCGTCTGTGTCCGCAGGTCGCGCAGCAGCTCGACGATGGCCGCCTGCACCGAGACGTCGAGTGCCGATGTGACCTCGTCGCACACCAGCAGGGACGGCTCGGCCGCCAGCGCCCGGGCGATCGCCACCCGCTGGCGCTCGCCGCCGGAGAGCTGATCCGGGTAGCGATTGGCCGCCGCGGCGGACAGTGCCACGCGCTCCAGGCACTCGGCGACCCGGCGGCCGGTCTCGCGCCGATTGCCGGGGAAGAACAGCTGGAGCTGGCGCGCGATCGTCTGGCCCACGGTGCGCCTCGGGTTGAGCGACGCGTACGGGTTCTGGAACACGTACTGGATCTGCTTGCGAGCCTGGGCGGTGCGCCCGCGCGCGCTCTCCTGCAGCCGCTCGCCTCCCAGCTTGATGTCGCCCGTGTAGTTGCCGTGCAGGCCGGCGATGCACCGGGCCAACGTCGTCTTGCCGGATCCGGACTCGCCGACCAGAGCCACGCACTCGTTGCGGCGCACGGTGACGTCGATGTCGAACAGCACGTGGTGCGAGCCGTAGTGGCCGTTGACGTGGTCGACGGCGATGACCACGTCTCCGGCCTGGGCGGCGGGGGCCAGCTCGCCGGTCGTCGGCAGCTCGGCCGGGGCGTCCTGGGCGCGGTAGCAGTGGACGATGTGGCCGGGCTCGAGCTCGGTCGGACCGGGAAACTGCTCCCGGCAGCGATCGATCGCCAGATCGCACCGTGGATGGAAGAAGCAGCCCGCCGGCCGGTTGCCGGGGAGCGGCGCACGCCCGGCGATGCCGACGACGGCGCGCCGCCCCTCCAGGTCAGGCACGGCGCGCAGCAGCTTGCGCGTGTACGGATGGCGGGGCTGGGAGAAGATGGCGTCCCGGGCCCCCCGCTCGACGATCCGGCCGGAGTACATCACCGCGACGTGGTCGGCCAGCTCGGCGACGACCGCCAGGTCATGGCTGACGTACACGGCGGCCACCTGGTGGCTGCGACACAGGTCGCGCACCGTCTCGAGCACGCGCGCCTGCGTCGTGACGTCCAGCCCGGTGGTGGGCTCGTCGCAGACGATGACGTGCGGACGGCACGCGAACGCCATCGCGATGGCCACCCGCTGCTGCTGTCCCCCGGACAGCTGGTGGGGGTATCGCCGCAGGAACTCGTCCGTGCCCGGCAGCGCGACCTCGTCGAGGGTCTCGCGCATGCGGGCCCGGCGGTCCTCCTCGCTCGTGTCCGCGCTGTGGGCATCGAGCATCTCCGACAGCTGACGTCCGATCCGCAGCGCGGGGTTGAGCGCCGTCCCCGGATCCTGGGGGATGTAGGAGACGGTCCCGCCGCGCAACCGGCGCAGCTCCGCGGCCGCCATCGTGGCCAGGGGCCGCCCGTCGATCAGGATCTCGCCGCCGGTGACCCGGCCGCCGGGCCGGCAGTAGCCCATCAGCGCCATGCCGACCGTCGTCTTGCCGGAGCCGGACTCGCCCACGAGTCCCAGCACCTCGCCGGCGCGGACGTCGAGCATGATCGCGTCGACGATGTCGGCGCCGCTGGAGACGAGGTCGATCTTCAGCTCGCGGACGGTCACCGCGGTTGGCTGCTGCGCGACGGTCATCGTCACTCTCCTCGGTCCAGGCCGATGGCCGCCCGGGCGAAGCCGTCGGTGAGCAGGTTGCTTCCGATCGTCAGCAGGGCGATCGCCAGCACCGGCAGCAGCACGCCCCACGGCTGGACGCTGACCGCCAGCCGGTTCTCGTTGATCATCACGCCCCAGTCGGCGGCTGGTGGCTGGATGCCGTCGCCGAGAAAGTTCAGCGCGGCGATCAGCCCGATCGAATAGGTCAGGCGCAGCCCCACCTCGACCAGCAGGGGGCTGGTGACGTTGGGCAGCAGCTCGCCGAAGATGATCCGCCGCCGGGGCTCGCCCACGGCCTCGGCCGCCTTGACGAAGTCCCGCTCCACCACCTGCAGCGCGGCGCCCCGGATGACCCGCGCCACGCGCGGAGCCGTCGAGACGCCGACGATCAGGATGATCAGCCCCACGCTCGGCCCGAACGCGGTGACGAGCAGCAGCGCGAGCACGATCTGCGGGAACGCCATGAACACGTCCGAGATCCGCATCAGCACCTCATCGGTCACGCCGCCGAGGTAGGCGGCGGTCAATCCGACGACCAGCCCCAGCCCCACGCCGATCAGGGTGGCCGCCAGCGACATCCCCAGGACGGAACCGCCGCCGTGGAGGAAACGGCTCCACACATCGCGTCCCAGGGAATCCGCGCCGAACAGCAGCCCGTTCTGCCCGGCCGGGCTGTTGGGCGCGGAGACGAACACATTGGGGCTGTGCGGGGCGAGCAGAGGGCCGACGAGGGCGATCAGCACCATGATCACGAAGATCGCCAGGCCGATCCGGGCGCGCCATTGCCGCAGCGTCGCGCGCAGCAGCACCGACCACTGGCGCTGGCGCATCGACGGGGGCGCGGCGGGGGCCGCCCCGGCGGTGATGGCAGGCGTGCTCATCGCCCCGCCGTCCGCAGCCGCGGGGTGACCACGATCGTCAACAGGTCTGCGACCAGGTTCACCACAACGTACACCGCGGCGATGATGATCGCCAGCGCCTGGACGACGGGGATGTCGCGGTTGCCGACCGAATCGACGAGTTGGGCGCCGATGCCCGGGAACGAGAAGACGTATTCGACGAGCACGACGCCGCCGGCCATGTAGGCGAGCTGGAGGGCCGAAACCTGGATCGCCGGTACGATCGCGTTCGGCACCGCGTGCCGCCAGATCACCGTCCGGTTGGGCAGGCCCTTCAGCCGGGCCATCGTCACGTACTCGCTCTCCAGCACCTCGATCATCGACGCCCGCATGATCCGGCTGATGTAGGGCGTCACCGCGATGATCAGCGTGAGGGCGGGAAGCACCACGGCCTTGGGCACGTTCCACGCGTGCTCTCCCGGCGGCACGATCGACACCGCCGGGAACACATGGGCGACGTTCGTCGCCAGCAGGAGCGCCAGGGCGAGGCCGATGACGAAGTCCGGCAGGGACGCCAATGCCAGCGTGGTCGTCGACAGGATGTGATCCGCCGGCTTGTCACGGCGCACCGCCATCCACACCCCCAGCGCGATCGACAGCGGGACGGCGATGATCGCCGAGACGATCACCAGGAACGCCGAGTTGAGGATGCGGGCGCTGATCAGGTGCGACACCGGCTGCTGGGTCGCCGCCGAGGTTCCGAGATTGCCGGACACGATCCCGCCCAGCCAGTGCGTGTACTGCGAGACGACGGACCGGTCGAGGTGCAGCTGGCGCGACAGAGCGGCCACCCGTGCCGGGGTGGCGTTGCGCCCCAGGATCGCGACGGCCGCGTTTCCGGGCAGCGCCTGGGTCGCGGCGAACACGACGATCGACACCAGGAACAGCGTCAGGAGCCCCAGGAGGACGCGTCTCAGAAGGAACGTGGTCATGGCGCGGTCTCCGCGGAGCCGTGGTTCTAGGCCTTGAAGCCCACGTTCTTGAACCAGTAGTTGCCGAGCGGGAACCCGGATTTCGCCTCGACGAAGCCGGTCAGCTTGTCGCTGTAGGCGTCGATCTGGTTGGAGAAGTACGGGATGATGTATCCGCCGCTGTTGTACTCGATCGTCTCGGCCTGGCGGAGGATCTCGTTGCGTTTGGTCTGATCCAGGGTCGCCCGGGCCTCGTTGATGTACTTGATGAACGTCGGGTCGGCCCAGTGGCATTCGTTGAACGGCGAGCTGGGCAGGCTGCCCTGCGCCACCTGCGGCAGGTACTCGCGGGTGGCCCAGAAGTCCTGGGCCAACGTCCACTTCAGGTAGTTGGAGCCATAGAAGGTGCCGCTGTCGAGCTTCTGCAGCTTGACGGTGACGCCGGCGGCGCTCGCCTGCTGGGCGAAGACCTCGGCGGCCTGGACGATGCCCTGGAACACGGGCGCCGTCGTCAGCTGGACGGCCAGGCCGGAGTGCCCGGCCTGCTTGAGCAGCGACTTGGCCTGCTCGACGTCCTGGTGGCGCTGGGGCAGGGACGAGTCATAGGCTGGATCGAACGGCGAGTACATGTCATTGGCGATCCGTCCCTGGCCGGACAGGACCTGCTCGACCATCTGGGGGCGGTTGACGATCAGGCGCATCGCCTGACGGACGCGGGCGTCGGAGAACGGAGCCTGGTCGACGCGCATCGTGAACGGCTGCCACTCCCCGGTCTGGGAGATGAGCACCTTGAGCCCGGACGTGCCCTGCACCTGGGCGATCTGGCCCGAGGGCAGGTTGTCGACGGCCAGGACCTGACCGCCCAGCAGCGCGTTGACGCGCGCGGTGTCGTCGGTGAAGTCGATGATCGTCAGCTGGTCGGCGTACGGCTTGCCGCTCTGCCAGTAGTTGGGGAACTTCTTGAAGACGCTCTGCTGGCCGGGAGTGAAGCTCCCGTACATGAACGCGCCGGTGCCGACGGGCTTGGCCGGGTCATAGCCGACCGGGACGATCGCATTGAAGTACTGGCCGATGTCGTCCGGGAACGTGGCGTTGGCGATCTTCAGCGGGATCCGGATCTCCGAGCTGGAGACCTTCTTGATGTTCTTGATGTCGATGTAGCCGATGGAGGCGGCGCCGACCTTGGGGTTCTTGGGGTCGAGGATCCGCTGGAGCGAGAAGATCACGTCCTCCGGCGCGACCGTCTTGCCGTTGTGGAACTCGACTCCGGGGCGGAGCTTGACGATCCACGAGTTGGCCTTTCCGTGCTCAGGCTCGAGCGATTCGGCGACCATCATCTGCAGCGGGCCGAAGTCCGGCGGCCGGACCGCGAGGGGCTCATACAGGTTCCAGCAGCGCATGATGTCCGGGTCGGCCGTCGGCAGGTGGGCGTCGATCGTGTCCTTGGCGCCGCCGCCCGTCGCGCCGACCGAGATGGCGCCGCCGGCCTTGATCGGCCCGCTGCTGGCACCGCTGCCGGCCGAGCTGGACGCCGAGCTGCTCGATGAGTTGCCCGAGCTGCCACAGGCGGCCAGGAGCGCGCCCGCGCTCAGCACCGCGCCGCTCCCCAGAGCGCCGCGCAGCACCTGGCGACGAGTCACCCCGCCAATGGTGTCCTCGCGCGAAAAGTCATTGTCAGTCACCCCAGGCTCCCCTCGTTTTGAACGTCGTAGTGGACAAGGCTCTCTGTGCTGGCCAGGCGGTCGGCATACTGCGACGCCTCCTGGACGATCAGGTCGACCGTCAGCTCGAGGTGCGCGCGCACGACGTCTCCGGCGGACGGCTCGCGCCTGTCGATCGCGTCGAGCAGCTGCTGGTGGTCGGCGACGTAGTCCGACCCCGAGTAGACGGGATGCCAGTTGAGCAGCATCTGCGACTCGGCGGCCAGCGGCTCGTGCGCGCGGCTCAGGCGCGGGCTACCGGCGAGCCCCACCATTGCGCGGTGAAAGTCGATGTCAGCGGCGATCAGATCACGCGACGGGGTCTGGCTGCCGTCGGCGGGGGAGGTCTGCCGGATCCGCTCCTGAGCATGGCGCAGCGGCTCGGCATCCAGATCCTCGCCGCGCTCCAGCACCGCCCCCACCGCCGCCGCCTCGATCGCCGACCGGGCCCGGTACACGTCGATCACATCCTCGATGGAGACGGGGCGGACGCGGGCGCCGCGGTTGAGCTCGGAGACGACCAGGCCCTCCTGGACGAGGTGCCGCAGGGCCTCACGAATCGCGCTGCGGCCGGTGCCGAACGCCTGCGCCAGGGCCGCCTCCGGCAGCTGCTCGGTCGGCTTGATGCGGCCGGCGAGGATGGCCCCCCGCAGCTCATGGAGCACCTGGTCGGTGGTCGACCGGCGATTGACGGTTCCAAGGCCCCAGGCGGGTTTCGTCTCCTCCAAGTTGTCGACAACCTACCTTCGGCTGTCAACGGTGTCAACAATCCGTGAAAGCACGAGCGCCCGTTCAGGTTCGTCGGTGATGACGGCGGCCACCCGCGGGTCGTTGAACGCGCCGCGCAGCAACCGGCGGTCGTTGACCGTCCACACCCAGAGGGCCAGCCCGCGCTGCGCGGCCCAGGAGAACAGGCTGGTCCTCGCCAGGCTCACGTGGGGGGCGAGAAAGCTCGCACCGGTGTGTCGCACGCGCGCTTCCAGATCCCGGTGGCGGCGAGGGGCGAGGAGCAGGCCGGTCCTGGCATCCGGGGCGGCGGCTCTGACCTGGTTCAGGATGCGGTCTCTGAAGGAGGTCACGACGAACTGGCCGGGGTGCAGGTGCCGGGTGACGACCTCCATCGTCTCGGCGACATAGCCGTCCTCCTTGAGCTCGATGTCGACCAGGATCCGGTCCGCGGCGCGCCGCAGCACCTCCGCGAGCAGAGGCGCCTGTCCGACCTTCATGCGGGCCTGGACCTGGTGGTGCTCCAGCCGGTTGACCGTGCGAAGCCGGACCCGCGCGTCGTGGACGAGCACGATCTGACCGTCGGCGGTGCGCCGGACGTCGAGCTCGATGGCGTCGCAGCCGATCGCGATGGCGTCGTCGAGTGCCCGCAGGGAGTTCTGGGGACCAATGCCCCAGGCGCCCCGGTGAGCGACGACGAGAGGAGCGGTGCTCGCACCGCGCGGCACGGCGACGGCGGTCGCTTCGTGGCGCATCGAGCGCGACAGTAGCGCGCGTGTCGGCGGTTTCGCCGGCACTCCGATATGTGCTCGGACCGGGGTGAGAAACGCAACGCATGGTTGCGTTTCTCGCCCCGGTCCGTTGTGACCCCTATTCTCCGCGGGCTGTGACGCCCCCGTCGTTTCTCATCCTGATGGCCGATCAGCTCGCGGCCTCGTGGCTGCCGATGTACGGCCACCCCCTTGTGCAGGCGCCGGCGCTGTCCGGACTCGCGGAGGGCGGAACGGTGTTCGACAGCGCGTACACGCCGTTCCCGCTGTGCGCACCGGCGCGGGCCTCGATGCTGACCGGCCGCTTCGCCTCGTCGCTCGGCGTCTACGACAACGCCGCGGAGATGCGCGCCGGGGCGCCGACGGTCGTGCACGCGCTGCGGGCGGCCGGGTACCACACCGCGGTCGCCGGCAAGATGCACTTCATCGGCCCGGATCAGCTGCACGGCTTCGAGGAGCGGCTGACGACCGATATCTATCCCGCCGACGTCGACTGGACCCCGGACTGGAGCCGCCCGCTCGACGATCCGTTTCCCTGGTACCACACGATGGAGAGCGTCCTGGCACCGGGCATCTGCAACGCCAGCATGCAGACCGACTACGACGAGGAGGTCGCCTTCCACGCGACGCGCAAGCTGTATGAGATCGCGCGCCACCGGGCCGACCAGCCGTTCCTCATGTTCGTGTCCTTCACCAACCCTCACGATCCCTGGGAGATCCCGGCGCGGTTCTGGGACCGCTACCGGCGCGACGAGATCGACCCGCCGAGCGTTCCGGCACTGCCCTTGGAGGAGGCCGATCCCCACAGCCGGCGGCTGCGCGCGATGTGCCAGGTGGACGCGGCCGGGCTGTCGGACGAGCAGATCCGCCGGGCCCGCCACGGCTACTACGCGGCGATCAGCTACCTGGACGAGCGGGTGGGGGGGGTGCTGGCGGCCCTGCGTGGCTCAGGCCTCGATGACCGCACGACCGTGCTCTTCTGCGCCGATCACGGAGAGATGCTCGGCGAGCGGGGGCTCTGGTACAAGATGTCGTTCCTCGAGCACTCGGCGCGGGTGCCGCTGATCGTCCGTGCGGCGCGCGGGGAGGGGACAGGGGGGTCCGGCGGGCGGGTCGGCGCTCCGGCGTCGTTGCTGGACATCGCGCCGACCCTGCTGGATCTCGCCGGTCTGCCTCTGGATTCTGTGGCCGGGGAGGGGGACGGGGTCAGTCTGGCGCCGGCCCTGGGCGATCCCTCGTCCGTCGTCGATCATCCGGTGATCTCCGAGTACCACGCCGAGGGGGTCCGGGCGCCGTCGGCGATGGTGCGGTCCGGGCACCACAAGCTGATCGTCTCCTTGGACGATCCGGACGTGCTGTACGACCTGCGGGCCGATCCATCCGAGCTCGAGAACCTCGCATGTGACGGATCGACCGAGACCGTGCGCGCGGGCCTGCACGCCGAGCTGGGCCGGCGCCTGGATCTTCCGGACATCGACCGTCGCGTCCGCGAGAGCCAGCGGGAGCGCCGCCTCGTCTCCCGGGCCCTGCGCCAGGGCCGCTACACCTCCTGGGACTACCAGCCCCATGTCGACGCCACCATGCAGTACGTCCGCAACCGCGAGGACCTGTACGAGCTCCAGCGGCAGGCGCGGCTGGACAGCGGCGTCCCGGAGTAGCCGGCCCCGGGCCGCACCATCACGATGACGCCGCGCGGGCAGGCGCGAGCGCTCGTCGGCGCCACCCGCCGGGCGTCGGCGCAGATCACGTACACGCCGGACGGCGGCAGGCAGCGAGCTGCGCTCCACGCCGGTGCGGATCCGGTCGCGAGCGCCCCAGGCCCGCGGGGGCGCGCGGCCTGCGGCACCGTCTAGGAGATCATCCCGCCCCATTGGCCACCGGTGATCCCCAGGACCTGGCCGGTGATGTAGTTGGCCCACGGCGTGCACAACAGGAACAGGCCGCCCGCGGCCTCGGCCGGCGAGCCGGGCCGGCCGATGGGGATGAGGTTGGAGGCGAGCTGGCGCATCTGGCCGGGGATGCCGAGCTGGACCCGCTCCCCGTCGATCTCCATCACGTTGGACTCCGCCTTCTCGGCGGTGAGGCGGGTCTCGATGAAGCCGAACGCGACGGCGTTGACGTTGATCTTGAACTGGCCCCATTCCTTGGCCAGGGTCTTGGTCAGGCCGATGACGCCGGACTTGCCCGAGGAGTAGTTGGCCTGGCCCGCGTTGCCCATCGTGCCGGAGATCGAAGTCACGTTCACGATCTTGCGGAAGACCTCGCGGCCTTCCTCGCGCTCCTGCTTGGCGGGCTCGCGCATGTGGGGCGCGACCGCTCGGCACATCCGGAAGGGGACGATGGAGTGGATGTCGAGCATCCGCTGGAACCACTCGTCGCTCATCTTGTGGATCGGCGCGTCGAGCGTGTAGCCGGCGTTGTTGACGAGGATGTCGACCTTGCCCCACTCGTCGATCACCTTCTGGACGAGCTCGTCGGGGACGCCCGGCCGAGTTAGGTCGCCGGCAAACACAAGTGTTTGCCCGGCTATCTCGGAGGCGGTCTGCTCGGCGACGTCGCCGTCGAGGTCGTTGATCAGCACCTTGGCGCCCTGCTCCGAGAGCAGCTCGGCGGTCGCCCGCCCGATCCCGCGCGCCGACCCGGTGACGATCGCGACCTTGTCATCCAACACTGCCATCTTGGTTTCTGCCTTTCGTCGCTTGCGAAGCGGGGATCATGCCAGGGCGGATAGAGTCGCGGCGGCCGATGAACGCGAGGGAGTGGATCGACGCTTACGCCGAACGGCTCGGGACGACCGCGCCGTCGCCCGAGGACTTCAGCCTGATTCTCAACCTCGCCGGGGAGGCGGCGCATGCGTCCGAACGCGTCGCGGCCCCCGTCGCGTGCTGGGTCGCGGCGAAAGCGGGCGTCGACCTCGAGCAGGCGCTCGGAGCCGCCCGCCAGATCGGCGACGATGGCTGAGCGCCAGCACGACGTCGTCCTGTTCGGGGCGACGGGCTTCACCGGGGGGCTGACGGCAGAGTACCTCGCCGCGAACGCCGATCAGGGGAGCCGGTGGGCGCTGGCCGGACGCA
>DASZMK010000111.1:0-10357 GCA_035551855.1 Solirubrobacteraceae bacterium | reverse complement strand
CCGGCAACGCGTCGCCCTGGCGCGTCATGCACGCTGCGGACGCCCGGATTCGCCGGCAACGCGTCGCCCTCCCCTCCTTCCTAAGCCGGATGTTCGCCCCGGAGCCGCGCTTCCAGGAGTTGGCTCAGCGGATCTGCATCCCGGAGATCGCCCGGCTGATCACCAGCCGCTGGATCTCGGAGGTTCCCTCGAAGATGGTGTAGATCTTGGCGTCGCGGTGCATCCGCTCCACCGGGAACTCCCGGGTGTAGCCGTTGCCGCCGAGGATCTGGATCGCCCGCTCTGTCGCCCACACCGCCACCTCGCCGGCCTTGAGCTTGCTCATCGAGCCCTCCGCGTTGTTGAAGTCGTGGCCGTTGCGGCCCATCCAGGCGGCGCGCCACACCAACAGCCGGGCGGCGTCGATCTCCGTCTTCATGTCGGCGAGGGTGAAGGCGATCGCCTGGTTCTCGATGATGGGGCGGCCGAACTGGGAGCGCTCCTTCGCGTAGCCGAGCGCGTACTCGTAGGCCGCCCGGGCGATGCCCAGCGCCTGCGCGCCCACGGTCGGCCGGCTCATCTCGAACGTCCGCATCGCCGTCTGGCCGCGGGAGCTCTGCCCCTCGCGCGCCCGGGCCAGGCGCTCGTCGAGCTTCTCCTTGCCGCCCAACAGGCACGAGCCGGGGACGCGCACATCGTCGAGGAACACATCGGCGGTGTGGGAGGCCCGCAGGCCGTGCTTCTTGACCTTCGTCCCCATCTCCAGGCCCTTGGTCCCGGGTGGGATGACGAACGATGCATGACCGCGCGCCTTCAGCTCCGGGTCCACCTGCGCCACGACGACGTGGACCTCGGCGATCCCGCCGTTGGTCGCCCACGCCTTCTGGCCGTTGATGACCCACTCGTCCGTGGCTGGGTCATAGCCGGCGCGGGTGCGCAGGGAGGAGACGTCGGATCCGGCGTCCGGCTCGGACACGCAGAAGGCGGCAACCCTGGGCTCGGACTCGGTGCCGAAGCAGCGCGGCATCCACTCGCCCCACTGCTCCGGCGTCCCATTGGCCTGGATCGCCGCCACCGCCAGCGTCGTTCCCATGATCGACATCCCGATGCCGGCGTCGCCCCAGAACAGCTCCTCGTTGACGATCGGCATCAGGATCCCGCTGGCGTCGAACCAGAACGACGCGAGGCCCTCGAGGTTGTACAGGCCGATCTTCGCCGCCTCCTGGATGATCGGCCACGGCGTCTCCTCGCGCTCGTCCCACTCGGCGGCCGCCGGTCGCACGGTCTGCTCGGCGAAGCCGTGGACCCAGTCTCGGATGTCACGCTGGTCCTCGCTGAGCTCCAGCGAGAACGGGGGCGATTCCGCGCCGTCGGCGCTCGCCGCCACTGGCTGCTCGGGAGACGCTGCCTCCATGACCTCTCTCCTTTCAATCCGGTCCCGGGGCTTGTGCTGCCGGCTGGTACCCACCGGTAAGGAGAACATCACGTAAGCACAAATGGGTAGAGGGTCTCGCATGGTGGACAGCCAAGGCCACAATGAGATCGCATTCGTCCTCGGCGGCGGCGGCATCCTCGGCGCCCACGAAGTGGGGATGCTGCGCGCGCTCGCCGAGCGCGGCGTCATCCCGGACGTCATCCTCGGCACCTCCATCGGCGCCGTCAACGGCGCCCTGTTCGCCGCCGATCCCAGCGTCTCCGGGGTCACCCGGCTGACCGAGCTGTGGGTGGAGTCCAATCTGGCAGAGGTCTCCACCGGCGGGCTGTTGCGCCGCGCCGGGACGCTGGCCCGCACGGGCACCCACGTGCAGTCGCTCAACGAGGTCCGCCAGCGCCTCGTCAACGCGCTGCCCGTGGAGCGCGTGGAGGACCTGCGGATCCGCTTTCAGTGCGTGGCCGCCTCGATCGAGCGGGCCGCCGAGCACTGGTTTGCCTCCGGTGTGCTCGCCGACGTCGTCCTGGCCTCGTGCGCGGTCCCGGGGATCCTGCCGCCGGTCAAGATCGGCGACGAGCACTTCATCGACGGCGGGATCGTCAACTCCATCCCCGTTGCCCGGGCCGTGGCGCTGGGCGCGACGACGATCTACGTCCTGCAGGTCGGCCGCGTCGAGACGCCGCTGCACCCCCCGCGGTGGCCCTGGGAGGTCGGCCTGGTCGCCTTCGAGGTCGCGCGCCGCCACCGGTTCGCCCATGACCTGCAGTCGCTTCCTGACAGCGTCCGGCTCCACGTCCTGCCCACCGGCGGGTCCGCCGCCCCCGCCTACAACGACGTCGTCGGCCAGCTGCGCTACCGGCGAATCGCCCGCACGGTCAACCAGCAGATCGAGTCCGCGTACGAGGCCTCGCTGCGCTACCTGCAACCGGAGGGCTGATGCCTCCGGCACCCGTTCGCCGGCCGCTGACGATCACCACATGGCTGGTCGTGTCCAGCGTCTGTCTGCTGCTCAGCCCGCTCGTCCTGGCCGCCGGTGAGATCGCCGCGGCCCTCATGCGCCGGCCCCAGCCGAAGATCCTCGCCCGGCTCGTGATCGAGTACTTCGCCCGGGAGCTGCTCATCCTCGTCGCCTGCGGGGGGCTGTGGCTGATCAGCGGGTGCGGGTGGCGCATCCACGCCCCCCGCCTCCAGCGGGCGCATTACGGCCTGCTGCGCTGGTTCGTCCACGGCCTGTCCTCACGCGTCCGGGAGCTTCTGGACATCCGCGTCGAGACCGAGCCCTCGGAGGAGGCGTTCCGAGCCCTGCGCACCGACCGGCCGCTGCTCTTCTTCAGCCGCCACGCCGGTCCCGGCGACACCGTGTTCCTGACCGACGTGCTGATGACGAGATATGACCGCCTGCCGAGCATCGTCTTCAAGGACGCACTCACGCTCGATCCGTGCGTCGACCTGCTCGGCCACCGCCTCCCCCACGCGGTGCTGGACACGTCCGACGCCGCCGAGTGCGAGGAGCGCATCCGGGACGCAGCGGCCCGGTTGGGTCCCCGCGGGGCCCTGATGCTGTTTCCGGAGGGCGGCAACTTCACCCCGGAGCGACGCCGGCGGTCGATCCGCAAGCTCTGGCGCAAGGGCCTGTCGGCGGAGGCGTCGGCGGCTGAGAAGATGAGCAACGTGATGCCTCCTCATCCCGCGGGCGCGCTGGCCGCGCTCAAGGGCAACCCGGACTCCGATGTCATCTTCGGCGCCCACACCGGCCTCGGCCTGGCCGCCTTCCCCCGTGACCTGTGGCGACACCCGCCGATCGGCCGCACGCTGACGACGCGCATGTGGAGGGTGCCGGCCGCCGAGCGCCCGGATGATCCCGACCGGCAGGGGGAGTGGCTGTATGACTGGTGGAAGCGAATCGACGCGTGGGTCGGCGCGGAGGCGGAGGAGGGACGCGGCGCTCGCCCCTGAGGCGACTACACCGGTTTGCGCTGATCAGGAGCCCGCCGCCGCCCAGCGCTCGATCATGTACCGCGCGATCGAGACCCCCGGCGGAAGCCGGAACGAGGACTCCTCGCCCTGGAGCGCCCGGCGGACCGTCTCGCGGTCGACCCAGCGGACCTCCTCGAGCTCACCGTCACTGGCATGGGGCTCGCCGCCCTCGGACACGGCGTGGAAGCCGAGCATCAGCGACGCGGGAAACGGCCATGGCTGGGAAGCCACGAACGCCGGATCGCGAGCGGCGATGCCGGACTCCTCGAAGACCTCGCGCACCACGGCCTCCTCGGCCGATTCGCCCGGGGACACGAACCCGGCCAGCACCGACAGCCGGCCGGGCGGCCATCCCGCTCGGCGGCCCAGCAGCAATCGCCCGTCGTGCTCGACGGTCATGATCACGCACGGGTCGGTCCGCGGGAAGTGACGGGCGCCGCACCGGGGGCAGCGGCGCGAATAGCCGGCCTCCACGACCACCGTCTGCGCCCCGCAGTTGGCGCAGAAGCGGTGGCGGCGATGCCAGTTGAGCAGCGCGACGGTGTACGCGGCCAGACCCGCCTCCGCCGGCGCCAGGACCAGACCGGCCTCGCGCAGCGGGATGACGTCGGCGTCCTCGGTCGCCTCCGACCGCACGGCGTCCGGCAGCCCCTCCAGATCCAGCGCGAACAGCGGCGCCCCATCCTCGAGCCCCAGGAGGATCGGCTCGTCCCTCGCCTCCGCGGCCAGCTCGCTCCGCCGCAGCGCCGGCTCGCCGCCGTTGGTCATCGCCACCCCCTCGTGGGTGGCCGACACCGCCTGGGTGGCGGGATCCTCGAGCAGGCGCCGGACCCACTCCGGATCCTTGCGCTCGGTCGACGCCCGGTCCAGCGTCATGCCGGTGAACGGGGGCAGGGCGGAGGGATCGCCGGGCGCAGACATCGATCTCACTCACCTTAGGAATGCTCTGTGCACCGCCCGCCGAAACGAAACTCCACACCGAGGCCTCCTGGCGCGCCGGGCGCGAGCACCCGGTTATTCTCACCGCGGGCCGGGGCAACACGGCCGGCGGCCATCCACCGCCGGCGAGGGAAGGCAACAGGAGGGGAATCTGGTGAAGCGTCGCGTTCTCATGGCAGCCGTGTTCCTGCTGGGCATGGTCATCTCATCCCCGGCGCTGGCCTCGAGCCGCCACGGCACCGCCGCGTCGCTCGCCCCCGGCTCCCCCGGCTCACCGAGCTACTACGACCTGGCCCGCAAGGACTGCGTGGGCACCGCCCGCAACACGACGTCGAAGGTCTGGTTCACCGTCGCCGACGGCGCGCTGTCCGACGTGTACTGGCCGACGGTCGACGCCACCAACGTTCACACGCTCCAGTACGTCGTCACCGACGGCCGGAGCTTCACCGACCTGCAGACGCGGGACATGACCTACCGCATCCTCCCGGATCCGACCGGAATGTCGTGCACCGTCGTCGCCTCCGATACGGCCCACGGCTACCGCATCACCACCACCTATATCGCCGATCCGGCGCGCGAGGCCGTGCTGATGCGCGTCCACTTCGGCGGCCCCCGTGCCGACCGGGTGTACGTCCGGCTCGATCCGCTGGCCGGTGGCACCGGCGGCGGGAGCACCCCGGCCGGGTCGTCGGGTCCTCCAAACGCCGGAGGCAACACGGCAACGCTGGCGTCGGCCGACGGTGGCCCCGTGCCCGTGGCCGCCAACCCCAACACGACGACCGAGGCGGTCAACCGCACGTACGCCGTGCCGACCTTCGAGGCGCTGCGCTCCGCCCACGGCTTCTCGGACGCGAGCGTCGGCTACGCCGGCACCGCCAGCGACGGGCTCTCGATGCTCGATTCCAGCCACCGGCTCGCGACCTACGACTCGGCGCCGAACGGCCACGTCACGCTGACGGCCCGCCTGCGCCTGTCACACGACGGCACGACCAACCTGGCGCTCGGCTTCGGCACGACCCAGGACGCGGCGGTCGCCGTGGCCGGCGCATCGGCCGGGCGGCCCTTCGCCGAGGCCTGGGGACGCTATGAGTCGCAGTGGTCGCGCTACGACGCCGGGCTGCGCCGCCCCTCCCCTCGTCTCGGGCTCGGCGCCATGCGCGGGTACTACGCGTCCGTCAACGTCGTCAAGGCATCGGAGGACAAGACGTTCCCGGGGGCGATCGCGGCCGGCCTCGCCTCCCCGTGGGGTCAGTCGGTTCCGGCCGGCATCTTCGTCGACGGCAAGCCGACGTACTTCGGCTCCTACCGCGAGGTCTTCGCCCGCGACCTGTACGAGGCGTTCACCGGGCTGCTCGTCGCCGGCGACGTCCCGACGGCCCGGGCGGCCACGCTCTTCCTGTTCGACCGCCAGCAGCAGGCGGACGGGTCCATGCCGCGCAACTCGCTGGAGAACGGCAAGCCAGCGCCGGACACCGGCGGTCTGCAGCTCGACGAGACGTCGTATCCGATCCTCATGGCGTGGCAGTCCGGACTGGGTCGCGACGCGACCCTGTATCGCGACCACGTCGTGCCGGCCGCCGACTTCCTCGTCGCCCATGGTCCCTCCGACGGCGTGGAGCGCTGGGAGGAGCAGTCCGGCTATTCCCCGTCGACGATCGCTGCCGAGATCGCCGGGCTGACCGCCGCCAGCCGCATCGCCGCGCTTCACGGCGACACCGGCCGCGCCCGGCTGTACCAGGCGACCGCCGACGACTTCGCCCGCAACATCAAGAACTGGACGGTGACGACGACCGGCCCGTACATCACCGCCGGCGTGCCCAGCTACTTCATCCGGCTGTCGAAGACGGGCGATCCGAACGCGGCGATCTCCTACAACCTGGGCAACGGCAGCGGCACGTACGATCAGCGCTCCATCATCGACCAGGGTTTCCTCGAGCTCGTCCGCCTGGGGGTCCTGCCGGCGGACGACCCCGCGATCAGATCCTCGCTGACCGTCGTCGACGACTGGATCAAGCGCTCGACACCGAGCGGGGCGGGCTTCTACCGGTACGGCACCAGCCGACCCGGGTCCGAGGACGGCTACGGGGACTGCTGGACGGCCGACAGCCCCAGCTGCCCCGTCGATGGCGCGCCGTGGCCACCGACGAACACCGGCACCGGGCACCTGTGGCCGGTGCTGAGCGGAGAGCGCGGCGAGTACGCCGTCGCGGCGAACGACCCGTCATCGGCCCGGACTCTCCTGCAGTCGATGCAGAACATGCAGTCCGGACAGGGCCTCGAGCCGGAACAGGCCTGGGAGGACCCGCCACTCAGGCCTGACCCGTACGGGACCAACCCGGCGACGGCGTCGATCGGCTTCCAGACGGGCAAGGCCGCCGGCTCGGCCAGCCCGCTGACCTGGGCCCAGGCCCAGTTCGCGCGGCTCGCGCTCGACGAGAGCGCCGGACGCACCCTGGAGACGCCGGGCATCGTCAGCCGGCGCTATGTCGCCCACGGCATGCCGGGCTCACTGCCGCTGACGATCACGTCCCCCACGCCCGGAGCGAGCATCGACACCTCCCCGGTCACCGTCACCGGCACGACCGCGCCCGGCGCACTCGTGGACGCCGAGGGCGTCGGCGCCGCCGGCGGCTCAGCCGCGACCACATCGACGACCGCCGATTCGGCCGGACACTGGTCGCTGTCGCTGCCCGCCAGCTTCGGCTCGACGACGATCACCGTCACCGCCACCCGGGGACGCAACACCGCCCACGTCCAGGAGCTCGTCACCGACGTCGCGCTCCCCGGCACGACGGTGCTCAACGTCACCGACCCGGCCGGCGACGACACCGGCCCCGGGACCTACCGGTACCCCACCGCCCCGGACTTCCAGCCGGGCGCGTTCGACCTCCTGGGGATGACGGTCAGCCAGACGACGTCCGACGTCTACGTCCAGGTCAAGATCGCCAACCTCGCCTCGACGTTCGGCTCGAGCTTCGGCGCCCAGCTGCTCGACGTCTACGTCCACCAGCCGGGCGCGTCCTCCACCTCCACCGCGGCCGCCTATCCGACGGCCATGAACTACTCGACCGCGCCCGCCGGGGCGTGGAGCGAGCGGCTCGAGGCCCAGGGATTCGCCCCGGTCGTGTGGGTCGACCCGTCCGGGAACTCGCTGGGGTCCGCGCAGCTGATCGTCGATCAGCCGAGCGGGACCGCGACGCTCGTCATGCCGCGCTCGACGTTCGGGAGCGTGGGCTCAGAATGGGTGTTCACGGTGGCACTGACCGGGCAGGGAGCCGGGAATCCCCCGGTGCGCAACTTCACCCAACCTGCCGGGCAGTACTCGTTCGGCGTCTGCCCGGCCGGCGACACCGCGGCGATCTGCTCGGTCAATCCCAACAGCGTGCCGGCCGTGATGGACACGATTGCGCCATCCGGCGTCAGCCAGAGCACAGAGCTCGATCCCACCCGCGGCCCGGTCGTGCTCCAGGGCGTCCCCGTGCCCTGATCCGTCAGAAGGAGCGGCGCAATAGACCAGCTGCAGGTGTATCGTCGTCCCCGTGTGGAGACGGTGGGTCCGGAGCCGGTCCGGCACGGCGGGGGTGGCGCTCGTGGCGGCGGGCCTGCTCTGGGGGTGTACGGGCGTGGCCGCCGCGCAGGTGCCCGCCGGGCTGCCGCCGGACGCTCCGGCGGCCGCGACGGCGCCCGCTCCGGCACTGCCAGAGCCCACGGCCACGGCGTGGCCGTTCCCCAGCACGTTCCCCCAGACCTCCGGGACCGGGCGGCTGGCCGGCGGCGCGTCGCTGTGGAGCGACTTCATCTACGACGACTACGGCGCCTCGAGTCCCCAGGGCATCACGACGTCGACGTACGCCCAGAGCTCCGGCCTGGCCGGTCGCCAGGGTGAATACGTGTATCCGGCGGGGGCGGCCAACGACAACGGAGCCGACATCTTCCGCGCCGGCGTCGGGCTGAAGGGCGGCTACACCTACTGGCGCGTCGACTGGGTCACCCTCGCCGATTCGGCGGTTCCGATCGCCGAATGGACGTTTGACACCGACAACAACCCGGCCACCGGCGCCGCCCTGTGGCCGGCGCAGGCCGGCGTGAGCTCGCCCGGGATCGACCAGGCGCTGGTGGTCTCCAGCCGCGGCGCGTGGCTGGTCAACCCGCTCACGGGCGTCCGCACCGACGTCCTGTCGCAGGGCGGCAAGTTGACCTTCGACCCGGTTTCGAAGTCGTTCATCGTCGCCATCCCCCGCAGCGTGCTGCCGGTCAGCGGCGCCTGGCGAGTGCGGCTGGCGGCCGGACTGGCCGATGCGACGGGCCAGAACTTCGCCCCGCCGGATGTCAATTTCAACGGGACAAGCGCCCTGAACGCCACGGCCGAGCGCGTGTACAACATCACCTTCCGCACCGTGTCCCAGGAGCCTCCGGTCTACACCGACGGCTCCAGCGACTCGCTGATCGGGGCCGCCCAGACCGCCCTGGCCGGCAACCCGGTGGGCAGCACCCTGGGAGCCGACGGCATCGCCCGATCGATCACCGGCAACTTCTGGATGGAGGATGACCAGGCCGACACGCTGGCCGGCCGGGACGTCTCGAAGTTCTCGCTGCTCGTCGACTGGTCGCAGCTGGCCGCCGGCGACAGCACCCCGGAGTCCCAGCCGACCGGCTACAGCGCTCGCTGGTACGTGTCGCGACTGCATCCCGGATCCGGCCAGGTCACCAACGACGGGACCGAGGGCGACTTCAAGCCCACGCTCCTGGACCAGGTCCAGCCGTACTCCGTCTACGTCCCCACCACGTACACCCCGGGCGCCCGGACGCCGGTCACGTGGATCCTGCACTCGCTCGAGGTCAACTACAACCAGTACGGCGCGCTCGACCCGCAACTCATCCAGCAGCTCTGCCAAGACCGGGGCTCGATCTGTGCCACCACCGAGGGATTCGGCCCCGCCGGGTGGTACTACAACGAGGCGGAGACCGACTTCTGGCAGGTGTGGCGCCAGCTGGCGCAGACGTACACGCTCGACCCGTCGCGAACGGTCATCTCCGGATACTCGATGGGCGGCTGGGCCTCGTACAAGCTGGCGTTCGAGCATCCTGACGCCTTCGCCGGCGCGCTCGTGCTCGACGGTCCGGTCATCTGCGGCGTGCAGGTTTACCCGGGTGTCAACGGGTTCGCCTATCAGGATCCGGCGTGCTCCCGGGACGGCCAGAGCACCCCGCTCGTCGCCAACGCTCGCTGGATTCCATACGTCATCGACCAGACATACGCCGACGAACTGGTCCCCACCACCGGGGTGCTCTCCCAGGCGCAGGCGTTCGACCGCCTCGGCCAGCGCTACAACCTGTTCATCCACACGGGTGCGGATCACCTCGTGTTCGCCACTGAGGATCGGTTCGGCGACGGGGTCGGCGCGCTGGGCCGACCGGCGGCGGTCGCGAACCCCGGCGCATTCACCTATGACTGGTATCCGAGCCTCGACAGCGCGACGCTCGGCATCGGCGCCACCGGCGACTACTGGCTGAGCGGTCTGGGCGCACGCGACAGCTCCTACGGGAAGATTGCCCGCATCCAGGCCAATGACGCCGCTCTGACGGATTCGAGGGTCACCGTGCGCCGCTCCGGTACCTCGCTGGTGACCCAGCCACTGCCCGGGACTGAGACGGAGCTCTCCTGGCTGGCCGGGACGCGGCCGGCAGCGGAGCGCCGGATGATCCTGGGGCTCGGAGACGTCTCCGCACTGACGGTCGACACCGCCGCCGCCAAGCTGCCAACGGGCACGGTCACGGTGACGAGCGACGGATGGGTGCGGCTGGCGTTCTCCCACCTTCGGCCCCGGACGCCGGTGCTGGTCGATGGCCGCCGCGTCACCGCCGCCGGAAGAAACGGGGCCGCGGCCATCGATCTGCCGGGAGGCCGGTCGGTCGTCGTGCTCGGCGCGACCGCCGCCCCGGCGGCGTGCTCCAAGCCGGCGCCGCGGCTGACGGCGGGCTCCCTGGGGCCGGTGCGCCTGGGGATGACGCGCCGCCAGGCCCGCAGCC
>DASZMK010000110.1:0-1712 GCA_035551855.1 Solirubrobacteraceae bacterium | reverse complement strand
ACCCGGTCGAGGCCGAAGTCCCAGGCCTGCTGGACGTCGCCGCCAAGCCGGAACGCTCCCGCCAGCTCCATCGTGATGAACCCGTTCGCCCAGGCCACGATCGTGCGCGCCGCCGGAAGCGCGTGCGCCGGGCCGGCCAGCTCCGCGATAACGCGCAGGAGCGTGGCGGAAGAGCGCACGGACCGTGCCGTCGCGCCCGGCACGGCCTGCGGCGCGTACATGAGCGCGTACGCGACGGGGTTCGAGTGGGCGAACGCACGGTAAGCCGCCGCCATCGCCCGCACGTCCGCGACGGGATCGCCGGAGCCCGCCGCCGCGTCGAGCGCCGAGGTCAACTCGTCGGCCACGTCCTCGAGGATGAGCCGGACCAGGTCGGCGCGGCCGCGCACCCGTTTGTAGAGCGACGGCGCGCGCACGCCGACGGCGTCGGCCACGTCGCGCATCGTGAGCGCGTCCGGGCCGCGCTCTTCCAGCAGGCGCCGCCCGGCGGCCACGATGGCCGCGGTCGAGGTCTGCGAGTGGGCGGGCATCCCAGCCTCCTGTTCACGGGCGGTCATAATCTCTGTTGCGACAAGAGCGATGGCTAACTATCGTAGCCTTACGAAGGCTAATCACCGTAGCGTTAAAGATACGCCCAGGAGGCGGCGCCATGCAGATAGCCAAGGGCCTGCACCGGATCGGCTCGGACACCGTCAACAGCTACCTCGTCGTCGACGGGGACGGCGTGACGATCATCGACGCGGGGCTGCCCCGCTACTGGAACCTGCTGAGCAGGGAACTCGCACAACTCGGCCTGACCCTCGACGACGTGCGGGCGCTGATCCTCACGCACGGCGACAGCGACCACATCGGCTTCGCTGGCCGGCTGTCGCGCGAGAAGGGCATTCCGGCCTATCTCTTCCCGGCCGATGACGACCGCGCCCACCTCAAGGTGAAGAAGCCGAACAGCGGGTGGGGTCCCATCAAGGCCGGGCCGATGCTCGGCTTCCTGTGGTACTCGGCTCGAGAGGGCGGGCTCAAGATCCCGCCTGCCGGCGACCTGCTCCCGGTCGAGGACGGTCAGCTGCTTGACGTCCCCGGCAAGCCACGGATCATCCACGTGCCCGGCCACACGCCGGGGAGCGTCGCGGTCCACGTCCCCGCCGTCGACGCGCTGTTCATCGGCGACACGATGACGACCCGCAACGTGCTCACCGGCGTGACCGGGCCCAAGCCAGCGCCGTTCACGCTCGACCCCGCGCAGGCCGTCGCCTCGCTTGACCGCGTCAGCGGAGTCGACGCGACCTGGGTGCTGCCTGGTCACGGCCCCGCCTGGGACGGCGGCGTGGCCGAGGCCGTGCGGCTCATCCGCGAGGCCGCGGCGCAATCCTGAACCCCGGATAGCGCCATGAAAAGCTTGCCGGTCTGGTTCGAGCGAACAGAGAACCTTGCCATCGCCGCCGTTGTCGCCGTCATTTTCGTCCGCCTGCACTTCGCGTGGTGGTGGCTGCCCGTGCTCTTCCTGGCATTCGACGCGTCAATGGCGGGGTACCTGGCAGGCAACCGCGTCGGTGCCGTCTGCTACAACCTGGGGCATTTCTACGCCGGGCCCGCCGCCCTGCTGCTCAGCTATGTCCTGAGCGGGACGCGCTGGTGCGCGTTCGTCGGGCTGCTGTGGGCGTTTCACATCGCGGGCGACCGGGTCCTCGGCTACGGCCTGAAATTCGCGAGCG
>DASZMK010000109.1:0-12435 GCA_035551855.1 Solirubrobacteraceae bacterium | reverse complement strand
GCCTGGTGGACCGTCAGGCCCGGCAGCAACGTCGGGTAGCGGGCGAGGGCCCAGCCGGAGATGACCGCCGCCACGGCCAGGGCCGCGCTGGCGCGAGCGATCTCGAACCGGCGGCCGTACACCAGCGCCAGCGTCGCGATGCCGGCCAGCACGGACACGATCATCACGGCCAGCGCCGACCCATGGACGAGGCCGGTGTACAGCGAGCGGGCGTTGGCGTGCACGATGATCAGCCCGGCAAGCGACAGGCCGCCTGCGATGACGCCGGCCACCAGCGCCCGGCGGCGGAACGCCTCCTCCAGGTCGGCCTCGTCGCGCCGCGCCGCGTCGGCGGCCAGGTAGACCGCGGCCAGGTAGACCGAGAACGCGACCGCCAGGAGGCCGATCAGGATCGACGTGGGGTTGAGCCAACTGGAGAACATGTCTCCGGCCGCGTTGCCGACCGGGACGCGCTCGGCCGCGATGGCGCCCGCCGCCGCGCCGAGCGCGAACGGCGTCACCAGCGACGCCAGGGCAAAGACGCCCTCGAGCAGGATGAGCCGGCGGCCGCCGCTGAGGCCGGGACGCAACGCGTACGTCGCGCCCCGCAGGATGATCCCCAGACCGGCGATGAAGAACGGGGCGGCCAGCGTCGAGGCCAGCGAGCCCAGGAACGTCGGATAGGCCGTCCAGGTGACCGTGAGCACGAAGATCAGCCACACGTGGTTGGCCTCCCACACGGGGCCCATCGAGTGGTGGGCATGTTCCCGGATCCGCTCCCCCTGCCTGCCGGGCCCGGAGAGCATCTGCCAGATCCCGGCGCCGAAGTCGGCCCCGCCGAGGACGACGTAGAGCACGACCCCGGCGAGGATGAAGACGAGGGGCAGCGTGTCGAGCACTCGGAGCGCCTCAGGCCAGCTGGGTGGGGGACGAGGTCGGCGGCGCGTCCGCGCCGGGGATGTCGAGCGGCATGTTCGCGAGCCGGCGCAGGATCCAGGCCAGTCCGAACGCGACGGCGACATACGTCACCGCCAGCGCGCCGTAGCCGACGGGGATCCCACCGGCTCCCGTGACCGCTTGCCGGGTCGTCATGACCTGATAGACGACCCACGGCTGCCGGCCGACCTCGGTGGTCACCCAGCCGGCGATCAGCGCGACTGTGGCCGCCGGGCCGGCGACCACCACCGCCCGGTAGAACCACGGCGTCAGGGGCAGGCGTCTGCGGCGGATGCGGACGAGCAGGTAGACGAGGCCGAGCAGCGCCAGCAGCGTGCCGATTCCCACCATCGTCTGGAATGAGAGGCGGGTGACGTTGATCGGCGGCCGCTGGCCGGGCGGCACCGTATCCAGCCCCTGGATCTTGGCGTTCCAGCTGTGGAAGGCGAGCAGCGAGAGGAGGTGCGGGATGGCGATCCCGTATTTGACCTGGTTGTCGGTGTACCAACCCAGGACGTGCTCCGGTGCCCCGCGCGTGGTTCTGTACAGCCCCTCGATCGCCGCCAGCTTGACCGGCTGGTCGATGGCGATGTCGCGCGCGATCCAGTCGCCGACGAGGACCTGGACCGGTGCGGCCAGGCAGGCGATCGTCAGCGGGATCGCCAGCGCCGTGCGCTCGTAGCGGCTCCATCGGCCCCGCAGCCGGGCGACGGCATAGGCGCCGGCGACGAGGAACCCGGTGACCATGTAGCCGGCGATGTACATGTGGATCAGCTCCGACCACAGCAGCGAGTTGCCGAACAGCGCCCCGAGCGGGTTGACATCGACGACCCGGCCGGCGACGAGCCGGAACCCCGTTGGATGATTCATCCAGGCGTTGACCGAGATCACCGTCAGCGACCCGGTGAACCCGGTGATGACAATGGGGATCCCGCTGATCAGATGCCAGCGGGGAGGGATCCGGTTCCAGCCGTAGGCATAGATCCCGATGAAGATCGCCTCCATGAAGAAAGAGAAGCCCTCGATCGCGAACCCCAGGCCGAACACGCTCCCGAACGTCGACGTGAAGTTCGGCCACAGCAGGCCCATTTCGAAGCTGAGGATCGTGCCGGTGATCACGCCGACCGCAAACAGCGTCAGCACCACCCGGCTCCAGCGCCGGGCGATGGTGGTGTAGAGCGGATCGCCGGTCCGGAGTCCCAGCCACTCGGCGAACAGCACCATCGACGGAAAGGCGATGCCGAAGCAGACCAGCGGGATGTGGACGGCGAACGACAGCGCCTGCATCTGCCGGGCCTCGAGCAGATACTGCTGATGCACCGGAGCGAGGGCTGCGGCGAGCACGGGCATGCCTGGGTTCACCGTACCGGCCGGGGCTTCCGTGAGCCAGCCCGCGCGGCTGCCCCCCGGCCGCGGATGCAAGAATCGGCCGGTCATGGATCTCGGACTGCGCGACCGCGGCTGTCTGATCACCGGCGGATCACGCGGGATCGGCCTGCAGGTCGCCAAGCAGCTTATCGCCGAGGGCGCGAACGTCCTGCTCCTCGGTCGCGGCGAGGCGGCGCTGGCCGAGGCCGCGCGGGAATGTGAGTCGGCCGGCTCCGGCCGCGCCGACTGGCTGGCGCTCGACATCACCCGCGCCGGTGCCGCCGATCAGGCAGTGCAGGTGTGCCGGGAGCGCTTCGGCCGGGTTGACGTGCTCGTCAACAACGCCAGCCGCAGTGTGACGCGCTCGCTCGAGGAGCTGGCCGACGAGGACTGGCAGGGGGACTGGGAGATCAACGTCATGGCGCCGATGCGGCTGATGCGAGCCGCCGTCCCGGAGATGGCGGAACGCGGCTGGGGGAGGGTGGTCAACGTCTCGTCGTCGTCCGGCAAGCGCCCCGGCCAGCGCAACGTCGCCTACTCGGTGACCAAGGCCGCCGAGCTGTCGCTGTCACGCGCCTACGCCGACTTCTATGCACCGCGCGGCGTGCGGATCAACGCCGTGACGCCCGGGCCGGTGGCCAGTGAGCTGTGGCTGGAGCCCGGCGGCCTGGCCGATCAGACGGCGCAGGCGCGCGGCATCACCCGCAAGGAGGTGCTGGAGAGCACCGCGGCCGGCCTGCCGGTCCGCCGGCTCGCCGGACCGGAGGAGATCGCGTCGGTGATCGTCTTCCTGTGCTCCGAGCGAGCCTCGAACGTCGCCGGCGCGGCGTGGTCGGTCGACGGCGGGGCCGTGCCCGTGATCCTCTAGAGGTCGGCGCCCCGCATCGGCCAGGGCCAGCGGTCACGCCGCGGCCACCGGTCCTACACTGCGCGGCTCATGGCCGTCCAGACAGACGCGATCGGCAAGGCCTACGCGCCCGTGGTATACGCCGTGGGACGCGAGAAGATCCGCGAGTACGCCGCGGCGGTCGGCGAGCACAGCCCGCTGCATAGCGACCACCTCGCCGCGCAGGCCGCCGGGTTCGCCGACGTGGTGGCCCCGCCGATGTTCGCCGTCGTCTACTCCAGCCGGGCCATGACGCCGGCGCTGTTCGATCCGGACGTCGGCATCGACTTCGCCCGGCTCGTCCACGGGGCCCAGGAATTCCGGTGGGGCCCGCTCGTCGTCGCCGGTGACGAGATCACGACGACCGCGACCGTGAAGGACATCGCCGATCGGGGCGGCATGGGGTTCTACGTGTTCGAGACCGAGTCACACAACCAGCGGGGCGACCTCGTCTGCACGGGCGTGTGGACGAACATCGTCCGGGGAGGATGAACAACGCCATGAAGCCCGGGGACGAGTTCCAGCTCAAGGTCACGCCGGACCGGTTTCTGACCGTCCGGTACGCCGGCGCTTCCGGTGACTTCAACCCCATCCACATCGATGAGGAGTTCGCCCGGCAGGTCGGCCTCCCGGGGCGGATCCTCCACGGGCTGTGGACGATGGCGCAGGTCGCCCGCGCCCACACCGAGGCGCTGGGCGGCCCGGACAAGCTCGCGCGCCTCTCCGTGGAGTTCCGGGGCATGGGCGCACTCGAGGAGGAGATCACGGTCACGGGCCGCGTCCGGGAGGTCGACGGCGTCCACGCCATCGTGGACTCCCAGGCCGAGCAGCGCGGCAAGCGGATCATCCGCAACGGCGAGGCCGAGATCCGCCTGTAGCCGACACGCCTCCGGACGGCGTGCGCCGGTGGGCAACGCTGGCGGCCTACCTACAATCCAACCCGATGCTGACCGACCGTCAGGAGCTGGTTCTGAGCCGCCTCGTCCAGGAATACCTGGACGCGGGTGCCCCCGTGGGCAGCAAGGCGCTGAGCACCGCGCTGGAGTGGGGTCCCTCTACGATCCGCCACGAGCTCGCCAACCTGGAGGAGCACGGCCTCCTGGCGCATCCACACACCTCCGCCGGACGGGTGCCCACCGAGGCCGGGTACCGCTATTTCGTGGACCGGCTCCTCCCGGAGCAGCCGACCGGTCCCGGGCTGTCACTGTCGCTCGTACGCCGTGAGCTCGACGAGGCGATGCGCGTCACCACCGAGACCCTGTCCCAGGTCACCAACCTGCTGGCGATCGTCACCGCACCGCCGATCGAGACGTCGACGATCAGGCACGTGGAGGTGCTCACGCTGCAGCCCCAGGTGCTGATGGTCGTCGTCATCACGTCCACCGGCGGCGTGACCAAGCGCCTGTTCACGTTCCCCCAGCCGGTTGACACGGGGCTCTCGGACTGGGCGGCCAGCTACATGAACGAGCGCCTGGTGGGGCTCGGCCTCGGCGCCCGGATGCTCCACCAGCGCCTGCACGATCCCAGCCTGAGCCACACCGAGCGCGCGTTCCTCGACGCCCTCTCGCCGGTGTTCACCGACCTCGAGGAATCGGCCCAGGCGACCCTGTACGTCGAGGGGACCGCCAAGCTGCTGACCGTCGGTCTGGGGGGGCGTCCCGGTGACGTCTCCGAGCTGAACCTGCTCATGGAGATGCTGGAGCGCCGGGTGACGCTCCTCGGCATCCTGCGCTCGGCCCTGAACGCAACCCACAGCGTCGCCGTCCGCATCGGCGCCGAGAACGAGGCCCCCGCGCTGCGCTCACTGGCCCTCGTGGCCGCCAGCTACGGGCTGCCCCAGCGGACCCTGGGAACCGTCTCGGTCATCGGCCCGCTGCGGATGGACTATGGCCACGCCATCCGCACGGTCCGCGAGGCGGCGGCCCAGCTGTCCTCATTTGTCGCCGACGTCTACGACGAACGATGATGGCTGATCGTCTGGCGACGATCGGCTTGGGAGAATCGCCCGGAGGGCGATTCTCCGGGGGTTACCGTCTGGCGACGATCAGCTTGGAATCGCTGCTATGAGTGCTTCTCAGATGCCACGTGACTACTACGAGGTGCTGGGGGTGTCCCGCACCGCGAGCGATGCCGAGATCAAGAAGGCCTTCCGGAGGCTCGCGCGCGAGCTGCACCCGGACGTCAACAAGGAGCCGGACGCCGAGGACCGCTTCAAGGAGGCCGCCGAGGCCTACGAGGTCCTGTCGGACGCCGAGCGCCGCGCCACCTATGACCGCTACGGCCACGAGGGCGTGCGCAGCCGCGGCTATGCGCCGAACTTCGAGGGCTTCGGGTCGGTGGCCGACATCTTCGAGGCGTTCTTCGGCGGTGGTGGTGGTGGCGGCTTCGGCAGCGTGTTCGGCGGCGGCCGGCCGGGCGGACCGGCCCAGGGCGGCGATGTCGCCGTCAGCGCCGAGATAGAGCTCGAGCAGGCCGCCCACGGCGCCGCTGTCGAGGTCGCGTACGACGCCGTGTCCCGCTGCGAGCACTGTCATGGGAACGGCGCCGAGCCGGGCACGCCAATCGAGACGTGTCCCAAGTGCGGCGGCACCGGCCAGCTGCGGGCGGTGTCGCGCACCCCGTTCGGCCAGGTCGTTCGCGCCGCCGTCTGCGACATGTGCAACGGAGAGGGCCGCGTGCCCAAAAACCCGTGCCACGTGTGCGGGGGACGGGGGCGCAAGGTCGAGCGCGTGAAGGTGTCGGTCGACGCTCCGGCCGGGATCGACGACGGGCAGCGCATCCGGATCAGCGGGCGCGGCCATGCCGGCGAGCACGGCGGTCCCGCGGGCGACCTGTACGTCCAGATCCGAGTTCGCGAGGACCCGCGCTTCGTTCGCAACGATGACGATCTGGTGACCGTCGTCGACGTCGCCGCCCCGCTCGCTGCGCTCGGCACGACGGTCGAGGTGCCCACCATCGAGGGGCCGACCGAGCTCGAGATTCCCGCCGGCATCCAGCCCAACGAGACGCTGGTCATCCGCGGCAAGGGGATGCCCGCGCTCCGCGGCCGCCGGCACGGGGATCTGCGCGTCGTCGTCAACGTGGTCATCCCGCGCCACCTCAAGCGCGAGCAGAAGGAGCTGTTCGAGCAGCTCGCCGAGAGCATGACCGAGCACAACCTGGCCACCGAGGACGGAATGCTGGGCAAGCTCAGGCGCGCGCTCGGCGGCCATCCCTGAGAGCCGGCTGAGGCGCGCGCCAGGTGATCCGCCTCGCCGTCCGCGTTCACCGCCGGCAGGCTGAGCTCGTGCTGGCCGAGCTGCTGGAGCTCGTCCCCAGCGGCGTCGAGGAGGTCGAGCTCGGCCCGGAGGTGGTGGAGTACGCCGTGTACGGGGCGCCGGGGGAGCTGCCAGCGCTGCCGGACCTCAAGGCGGCCGCCGGCGGGGCCTTCGTCGACGTCAGCACCGAGGAGATCGCCGACGACTGGGCGGAGCGGTGGCGCAGCTTCCACCAGCCGCTCGTGATCGCGGGCCGGCTGACGGTGCGGCCCCCGTGGGAGCCGCCCGCCGACACTCCGCTCGACGTGGTCATCGACCCCGGCCAGGCATTCGGCACCGGGGCGCACGCCACCACCCGGCTGTGCCTGGAGATCATGCTCGACGGTGAGACGCCGCGGGGGTCGCTCATTGATCTGGGCTGCGGGTCCGGGGTGCTGGCGATCGTCGGGGCCAAACTGGGCTGGGAGCCGGTGACCGCGCTGGACTACGACCGCGCCGCGACCGCCGCCACCCGGGAGAACGCCGCCCGCAACGGCGTCGAGCTCGACATCCGGCAGTTCGACCTGCGCCACGAGCAGGTGCCGGCGGCTGATCTGGTGGTGGCCAACGTCCTGGCCACACCGCTGATCGATTGGGGCGAGCTCCAGCGTGAGCTCGCCCCGCGCCTGATCCTGAGCGGCCTGCTCGCCGTCGAGGCCGACCGGGTGGCCGAGGCCTACGCCCGCCGCGGGCTCACCGAGCACGACCGGCGCATCCGGGGGGAGTGGGCGGCTTTGGCGCTGGGCGCGTAGGTCACCTGTGCTCGGCCGCGGCCCGGGTCCGCCACGCCCGCTCGGGCCCAGACGCCCCGGTCATGCCCAGCGCAGCCTGGATAAGCGACTACCGGGATATGGAGACACCGGCGCGCGCATGGACAAGGACGCCGCCGCGAATCTTGTCCACGGGGCCGATGCCGCCCGGACCCGCGTATCCGATCCTTTCTGACGTCGTTTGTGATTCCTGAAATCAGACGAAGGAGGTGAACAGTTGCCAAACCCGCTCGCGATTGGAGTGACTCTCGGTGGCCTACTCCTCGACCTCGTCGTACCGCGGCCCAAGCCTCGGGCTGGATTCCCGCTAGAGCCCTCTCTCCTCTCGACGCGTGCCATCCCGAGGACACCGCAGACCGACATACCGATCGAGGCGTACGACGGTCCTCCGGTCGCGAGCGGATATCGCAGCTGAGGGACGGCTGCGCTTGCTTCTGGGCGCAGCCGGCTCCCTCCGCTCGGCTCAGAGACGGAGGCTCCCAGGCCGCCCGGGTTCCGGCGTGGACAGGTCGCCGGGCGCCCAGTGCTCCGGCTACACCGCCGACCACACCCGCTGCTACCTCCCGGCCGGCGCCGCCGCCCGCGGAACGGTGATCGACGTCACCTGCGAGGAGCTGTACCCCAATGGGATCAGCTGCTCCGTCGCGATCTGAGCCACCCGGCGGATTCCGGGGCCCCTGGGGCTATCCTCTGGGGGACGGATGAGCGTCACCGAGCAGCTTCGCACCGACATGACGACCGCGATGAAGGCGGGCGAGAAAACGCGCGTCGGCGCGCTGCGGCTGGTGCTCTCCGAGTTGCAGAAGGCGGCCAAGGAGGGCGGCGACGACGAGCTCGCCGTCCTGCGTCGCGAGCGCAAGCGGCGTCTCGACGCGGCGACGCAGTTCCGCGACGGCGGCCGGCCGGAGCTGGCCGACCAGGAGGAGTCCGAAGCCGCGCTGATCGCAACCTACCTCCCGGCTGAGCTCAGCGACGACGAGCTGGACGTGATCGTCGCCGCGGCCATCGCCGACACCGGTGCCTCGAGCCCGCGGGACATGGGCCACGTGATGAAGGCGGTGATGGCTGCATCAGGCGGTCGAGCCGATGGCAAACGCACATCCGCCCGGGTGCGGGAGGCGCTCAGCACTTAGTGGCAAAAAAGACGATCGAGCTTGACAACGTAGTCGCCGCCGAGCTGGCGGGCACGCAGGACGTCGTCCTGCGGACGCTGGAGAGCCACCTCGACTGTGATGTCTTCCTCCGTGGCAATGTGCTCACACTGGAGGGGGACGATGGCGCCGTGGACGCCGCGGCGGCGGTGGTGCGGGAACTGTCGGACCTGATCATCCAGGGGCATGAGATCGCCCCCGGCACCGTCGAGGCCGTCGCCCGGGCGCTGGACGAGCACGAGTCGCCGTCGCAGATCCTCGAGGACGTGGTGTGGCGCCACCGGGCGACCAAGGTGGCGCCCAAGACCGTCAACCAGAAGCGGTACGTCGACTCGATCCGCGCCAACACCATCACGTTCGGCATCGGGCCCGCAGGGACCGGCAAGACGTTCCTGGCGGTTGCGCTCGCCGCCGCCGCGCTGAGCCGGCGCGAGGTCAACCGGATCATCCTGACCCGGCCGGCCGTCGAGGCCGGCGAGCGCCTCGGGTTCCTGCCGGGGGACCTGATGGCGAAGGTCGACCCGTACCTGCGGCCGCTGTTCGATGCGCTGCACGACATGCTGGACCCGGAGCGGGTGTCCCAGCACCTGGAGCGGGGGGTGATAGAGGTCGCGCCGCTGGCGTTCATGCGCGGGCGGACCCTCAACGACAGCTTCATCATCCTCGACGAAGCTCAGAACACCAGCCCGGAGCAGATGAAGATGTTCCTCACCCGCCTGGGCTTCAACTCCAAGATGGTCGTGACCGGTGATGTCACCCAGGTCGACCTGCCACGCGAGCAGGACTCCGGGTTGATCGTCGTCTCCGACATCCTCCAGGAGGTGGAGGGCATCGAGTTCGTGCGCTTCGGCGAGGAGGACGTCGTGCGCCACAAGCTCGTGCGGCGGATCGTCGCCGCCTACAACGAGCACGCTCAGCGGGCGGCCCCGGAGCTGCGCCCGCGTAAGCGAGCCTAGAGAGGAGCCTGCGCCCGTGCTCGACGTCGAGGTGATCGGCATCGAGGTGGTGGAATCGGATCCCAGCCACCCGCCGACGGCGGTCGAGCTCGAGGAGCTGTGCGCGCTGGCGCTGTCATCGGCGGGCATCGAGGAGGGCCACGTGGCGATCGAGTTCGTCGACGAGGACCGCATCCGGGAGCTGAACCTGGAGTACCGCCAGATCGACGCGCCCACCGACGTCCTGTCCTTCGGCGTTGACGAGGACGGCGTCAGCGCCGGCCCCCGGGAGCTGGGGGACATCGTGATCTGTCCGCCGCAGACCGAGGATGTGCGCGAGGCGGTGGTTCACGGCGCGCTCCACCTCAGCGGGATGGACCACGAGACCGACGACGGCGAGATGCTGGCGCTGCAGGCGGAGCTGATGCGGTGGGTGCGGTGAGATCAGGCTTTGTTGCCCTCGCCGGGCGGCCGAACGTCGGCAAGTCGACGCTGGCCAACGCCATCGTCGGCGCGAAGGTGGCGATCGTGTCCGACAAGCCGCAGACCACCCGCCGCGCCATCCGCGGCGTCGCCACCGGCCCGGACTGGCAGCTGATCCTCGTCGATCTCCCCGGTGTCCAGCGGCCCCGGGATGCGCTGACGGAGCGGATGCAGCAGCGGGTCGAGCACGAGCTCTCCGACGCCGACGGCTGTCTGCTGGTCGTCAACGCGCAGCAGGGAGTCGGCCCGGGCGACCGCTTCATCGCCGGGCTCCTGCGCGGCGCCGGGGTGCCGGTGACCATCGCGGTCAACAAGGTCGACCGGGCGGAGAAGACGCGCGTTGCGGCGACCCTGCACGATGCGGAGGCGCTCGACGTCGCGATCGAGATCTTCCCCGTCAGCGCTCGCACGGGAGCGGGGGTGCCGTTGCTGGTGGACCATCTCGTGGCCCGGCTCCCCAAGGGCCCTTTGTACTTCGCCGAGACGCAGCGGTCAGACCAGTCGCCCTCGGTGATCCTCGCCGAGCTCGTCCGCGAGCAGGTCCTGGCGCGCACCCGCGAGGAGGTGCCGCACGCGGTCGAGGTGGAGGTGGAGGAGGTCACCCATCCGCGGCCGGACCTGGTGCGGATCCAGGCCGTCCTGCTGACGGAGACCGAGTCCCAGAAGGGTATCCTGATCGGCGCCGGCGGCCGGATGATCAAGTCCATCGGGGTGGCCTCCCGCCGGGCCATCGAGGGCGAGCTCGGCGCGCGGGTCCATCTGGAGCTGTCGGTGCGCGTCCGGCGGCACTGGCGGGCCGACGAACGGGTCCTGGACCGCCTCGGCATCGAATAGGGCGAGTCGCTTCGCGCCTCCCTCGCCAGCTTCGCTGCGCGAACCCGGCCCGGGGACCCGGCCCGCCTAGAATCCTGCCGGTGGACGACACGGAGGTGGCTTTCGATGAGCGGGGCCTGGTCCCGTGCATCGTGCAGGACTGGCGGACGGGCGAGGTCCTGACGCTTGCGTACATGAACGCGGAGTCGCTGGCCCTGACCCGCCGGACCGGGCAGATCCACTTCTTCAGCCGCTCGCGCCAGGAGCTCTGGCACAAGGGGGCGACATCCGGGAACACGATGGCGGTCAGGGCCATCCGCTACGACTGCGACGGCGATGCCCTGCTGGCGCTCGTCGAGCCCGCCGGCCCGGCGTGTCACACCGGCGAGCGCGCGTGCTTTCACCGCGGCGAGCTCGAGCCTCAGGGCCCCGGTGAGGTCCTGGCGACGCTCGAGCGTACGATCGACCGCCGGGCGCGTTCGCACCCCGAGGGGTCCTACACGGTGACCCTGCTCGACGATCCGGCGCTGGCCGGCGCGAAGGTCCAGGAGGAGGCCGAGGAGGTCGTGCGCGCCGCCCGCGAGGAGACCGACGAGCGTGTCGCCGAGGAGGCCGCCGACGTCCTGTACCACCTCGCCGTCCTCCTGCGCGGTCGAGACCTGACGCTGGCCGACGCCGAGCGGGTGCTGGATGGCCGTCGCCGGCGCTGAGGCACGAGCGCCGTCCCTGGTAGCCGCGGGGCGGGCGGGGCCATTTCCGTCACTGGAGGTCGTCCGCGAGCTCGCGCGAGACCACACCCTGATCCCCCTGTGCGAGACGTTCATCGACGACTGCCAGACGCCGGTCTCGGCGTTCCTCAAGCTGCGAGACCCCACGCATCCCTCGTTCCTGCTGGAGTCCGCGGAGCAGGGTCGGGTCGGCCGTTACTCGTTCATCGGCTTTCGCCCGCGCAAGGTGCTGCGCTGGTCACTGGGGGACCCGGGGGATCCCTACGCCCTCGCCGCCGATGAGCTGCGCCGTGTCCGGGCGGCGTCGATCGAGGGGCTGCCGCCGTTCGCGGGGGGGGCGGTGGGGATGTTCGCCTACGACCTCGTGCGGACCGTCGAGCCGCTGGGGGAGCCGAATCCGGATCCGCTGGGGCTCCCAGACCTGGCGCTGATGCTGACCGACGCCCTCGTCGTGTTCGACCACCTCAAGCGCACCACGACCGTCGTCGCCAACGTCTATCCCGACGACGACCTGGAGATGTCCTACCGGCAGGCTGTCGAGACGATCGCGGAGGTGCGCTGGCGTCTGGCGCGGCCGATGCCGATGCCGTCTCGGCGCCCCGCCCAGAGCCGCGCCGCGCCGCGATTTCAATCGAACATGTCGCGCGAGCGATTCGAGGCCAACGTCGCTCGGATCATCGAGTACATCTACGCCGGCGATGCGTTTCAGGTGGTCCCCTCGCAGCGCTGGTCGGCGGCTGTCCCCGTGGAGGCGTTCTCGATCTACCGAGGGCTGCGGGCGGTCAACCCCAGTCCGTACATGTACTTCCTGGACTTCGGCGACTTCGAGATCGCCGGAGCCAGCCCGGAGCCGCTGATCACGGTGGCCGGACGCCGCGTGGCGACGCGGCCGATCGCCGGGACGCGGCCGCGCGGCGCCAGCGTCGAGGAGGATCAGCGCATCGCCCGCGAGCTGCTCGCCGACGAGAAGGAGCGGGCCGAGCACGTCATGCTCGTCGACCTCGGCCGCAACGACCTCGGCCGCGTCTGCGAGTACGGCTCGGTCGACGTCGAGAGCTTCATGGCGGTGGAGAACTACAGTCACGTGATG
>DASZMK010000108.1:0-4025 GCA_035551855.1 Solirubrobacteraceae bacterium | reverse complement strand
CGTGGCGGCCTGCGTGCCGCTGGTGCTCGGCGTGACGTCCGTGGCAGCGGCCCTGGGCGCGCTCGGTCTCGTGTCACAGGTCGCGCCGAACGGATCGTCGACCGCCCCGGTCGTCGTTCTCATCGGACTCGCCGTGGGCGTCGACTACTCGCTCTTCTACTCCGGCGCGAGCGGGCCGAGCGCGCTGCCGGAGCCGGAGCGGACGCGGCTCTGGACGCTACGTCGGCAACGGCCGGGCGGGCGATCCTCGTCGCCGGGGTTACGGTGACCATCGGCCTCGCGGGTCTGCTGTTCACCGGCTTTGGCGTATTCACCTCGATGGCGCTGGGCGCGATCCTGGTGGTGGCGATTGCGGTCGTGGGATCGCTCACTGTGCTCCCCGCCGTATTGGCCCTCCTCGGCGAGCGGGGGCTGAAGTCCTCGCGCACCGCCAACCGGGAGCGCACTCCGAGCTGGGATCATCCAGCTCATGCGGCGGCGTTTGGGGCAGGCCATAGTGAGGACGGGGGAGGCACCCCGTTCGTGGAGCCGGCCGAGCTGTACCCGCTGACCGCGGTCGTCGCGGTGGTGGTGGTCATCTGGGCGCTGACCGGCGCCGGCTACTTCTGGCCCATCTGGCCGGTGATCGGACTCGGCTTCTCACTCGCGGCCACCTCCGCCTTCCGCTGGTCCGCTCGCCGCAGGCACGGCCGGGACCGCGTCCTGGCCGGCGCGGGCGCCGTCGGCATCGTCATCTGCACGATGCTGGTCGTCATCTGGCTGATCACCGGCGCCGGCTATTTCTGGCCGGTGTGGGGGATGTTCGGCTTCGCGCTCCCGGCGGGGCTGATCTGGCTCGTCCGCCGGCCTGTCCAGCGCTCGCTGGAGGTCCGTGTCGACGAGCTCACCCGGAGCCGGAGCGGCGTGCTCGACGTGCAGGCCTCGGAGCTGCGGCGGATCGAGCGCGACCTGCACGACGGCGCGCAGGCACGACTGGTGGCCCTCACCATGAAGCTGGGTCGCGCGGAGGAGCGGGTGGCCGACAACCCGGAGACCGCCGCCCTGCTCCGGCAGGCGCGCGAGGACGCGACCGCGGCTATCGCTGAACTGCGCGACCTTGCGCGCGGCATCGCCCCGCCTGTCCTGGCCGATCGTGGTTTGGAGGCCGCGGTGCGCTCCCTGGCCGAGCGCATCGGCGCGGAGGTCGCCGTTGACTCGGCGATCGTCCGGCGGCCGCCCCCGGTGGTCGAGACGGCGGCCTACTTCGTCGTCGCCGAGGCGCTCACGAATGCCGCCAAGCACGCCGCCGGCTCAGAGGTGCGGGTGACCCTGACGGCGACCGCCGGCGAGCTGGTGGTGGAGGTGATCGACGACGGGCCGGGCGGCGCCGTCCCAGCCGGCAGGGGGCTCACCGGCCTGCGGCAGCGGGTCGAGGCGCTCGACGGTCGACTGGAGGTGATCAGCCCGCCCGGCGTCGGGACCATGATCGAGGCGGTGCTGCCGTGCGGGTGGTGATTGTGGAAGATCACACGCTCCTGCGGGAGGGGATCATCGCCCTGCTCGAGGAGAACGAGATCGATGTGGTACCAGGCACAGGATGCTCCTGGCCTCCTGCGGATCGTCGACGGCCACAAGCCGGACCTGGCGATCTGCGACGTGCGTCTGCCGCCCACGTTCACCGACGAGGGGATCACGGCCGCCTTGGAGGCGCGCCGGCGTCATCCCAGCCTGGCGCTCGTGGTGCTCTCCCAGTACGTCGAGCCGGCGTACTCACGGGAGTTGCTGGCAGACGGCGAGAGCGGCGTCGGCTATCTGCTCAAGGAGCGCGTCGGCGACGTGCGCACCTTCGTCGACGCCGTCCGGCGGGTGGCGGCCGGAGGCACTGCCCTGGACCGCGAGGTCGTCAGCTCGCTCGTCCGCGAGCGCAGCCGCGCCGCTGCCGATGCGCCGCTGGACCAGCTGACCGTACGCGAGCGCGAGACGCTCGAGCTGATCGCCCAGGGGCGCAGCAACCCGGCGATCGCCCGTGAGATGGTGGTCACGCTGGGGGCGATCGAAAAGCACATCTCCAACATCTTCGGCAAGCTCGGCCTCCCGGCCACCGAGGACGACCACCGCCGGGTGCTCGCCGTGCTCGCCTACCTGCGGGCCGGCGGATCCTAACCGGCGCGCGGCCGGCATTGCGCCGCCGGGCGGCCCGTGAGATAGTGCAGGCCAAGGTCCGGGACCGGGCCGGGACAGAGAGGAGACGGCATGGCCGATCGCGTGCTCTTCATCAGCTGGAGCACACCGGTGCGAGGTCGCGAGGAGCGCGGCTTGGAGGTGTTCAGCGAAGCGGTTGGGCTGTACGGCCGGATGCAGCAGGACGGACGGATTGAGGCGTTCGACGTGGTGCTGCTGGATCCCAACGGCGCCCTGAACGGCTTCATGGAGCTCCGGGGCAGCGCGGCGCAGATCTCTCAGGTGCGCGCCGACGATGAGTTCCGGAGGATCATCGCGGATGCCGCGCTGATCGTCGATGAGCTGCGCGTCCTCGACGGCCACTGCAACGAGGGCATCGCCCGGGAGTTGGCTCTGTATCAGGAGGCGATCGCCCGGGTTCCGCAGAAGGTCTGATCCAGCCGCGCCGCCGAGCGGGCGTTGCGCGAAGCCGCGGAGCGCCCGCTCCGCGCCGTTCCGGAACCCGGGCGGCGCGCCGCTGGACCATGGCCCAGGTGAATCCGCAGGCGACGCGGGTAGCTTGGAGAGGGCTTCGTGCGACGCGCCGCTGTCTGTGACGCGGGTACGAGCTCCCTCTCCACCATGGACCGCGACGAGCTGAGCAGACACCTGGCGGTGGCGTCCCTCCAACCGCCGAACCTCGTCGCGGAGATCGCGGCGACGTGTTGGCCGGGCGGCCCCCAGGACCGGATGGAGCGAGTCGCCGTGCAGTGGGTGCGCCGGTGGCGGCCGCGGAGTGCCGGGGCGGTCCCGCCCGCGTGCTCGTGCCGGAGCGGCCGCTGCCGCGTCTGCAACTAGCGCTCTGGGGCCGCTGGTCGTCCGAGTGGTTCGCTTGCCGGAAGAATCGCCGGAGTCTGCGGGATGCAGGACCGGAATCGGGGGTATGACACCCGTGTGGGAGAACCTGAAGAGGTCCTGTCGCTGGAGGTGCCTTGCGACCAGGAGGCCCCGGCCCTGGTCCGCAGCGAGCTCGGCCGGCACGAGAGCCTCGGCTGGATCATGGGGGACGCCATGCTCGTCGCCAGCGAGCTGGTGACCAACGCGGTTCTGCACTCAGGCTGTTCCCCGGAGCAGCGGATTCACGTCACGGCAACCGTCGACGGCGACTCCCTGACGATCCTGGTCGAGGAACGCGGTCTGTCAGCCGGTCCGGCCTTCCCGCGCCGGATCAGCGAGTTCACCGAGGCCGGGATCGGATTGATGATCGTCGACCAGCTGGTCGACCGGTGGCGGGCGGAGCGTGACGGCGGCTACCGCGTCTGGGCCCAGCTCACGCTCGACCCGGCCCGGACGCCGGGGACCGGGGTGGGGTGACGCACGGCGCCGGAGTGCGGGACGAGTCGGAGCGACGGGAGTGGGGCGGCGGTTCACCCGGGCCTGACGGTCTCGGTCCCGCGTCGGTCACGCGCGCCTGATCGCCCCGGCGGTGGGCGCCTGTCGCGGCTGGGGGCGGCTGTCCCGGCTGCGGGCGGCTGTCGCGGCTGCGGCCGGCCCGGGGCGACGGGACGTCTACGACGGGCAACGAAGGAGGGGTATCCGGCCGGGTTGCCGTAGGACCCCACGCGTTGACCCGGATTTCGGCGTGCACCAGGCGCCAAATCAGCGGCGGTCCCAGCGATCTGGCGCATCCTGGGGGCTGAGCCTGCGTCCTGTGCCAGATCTCCGAGCGGCATCGTGATTTGGCGCGTTCTGGAAAGCGCCGGGATAAACCGGCATGGAGAAGGAGTTGAGAACGCTCTGCATCGAAGACGTAGCGAGTCACGGTGGCCCCGAGTCATGCGTTGGCGTTCCGCGAGGGCGCAGCGAAGCGTTGACAGGGGGCGTGT
>DASZMK010000107.1:0-55440 GCA_035551855.1 Solirubrobacteraceae bacterium | reverse complement strand
GGCCACTCGGCGAACGCCTCGTGCATTTCCTCGGAGCTTTTTATGTAGAACTCGTTCGTGTCGAAGCTCATCTTCGGCGCGGCGAGCGTCGACTTCGTCTGCACGCACAGCAGCGCGGCGTGGTGGTGGTAGTCCTCGCGGCGCAGGTAGTGCACGTCGCCGGTCGCGACGAGCGGCCGGCCGAGCTCCCGGGCGATCCGGACGATCCCCTCGTTGCACTTGTCCTGGACGGTCAGGCCGTTCTTCTGGACCTCGAAGTAGACGTTGTCGTCACCAACCGCGTCCATCAGCTCCCTGACGTGCGCCCGGGCATCGTCCACGCGATCGTCGGCGAGGTGCCGGCAGAACCGGGAAGCCAGGCAGCCGGTCAGAGCGATGACACCCTCGCCGTGGGCGGCGAGCTGGGACATGTCGACCGACGGCTTGCCGCGCTGATAGCCCTCGAGGAAGCCGGCCGAGGACAGCTTGACCAGGTTGCGGTACCCGGTCGGAGTCGCCGCCAGCAGCGTCAGGTGAAAGCGGTCCAGCCTGCCGGGCGCCCGCAGCGCGTGGTCGTCGACCATGTAGACCTCACACCCGAGGATCGGCTTGATCCCCTGCTTCTGACACGCCGTGAACAGCTCGACCGAGCCGTTCATCACGCCGTGATCGGTCAGTCCCAGCGCCGGCTGATCGAACGACGCCGCGCGGGCGGCCAGGGCGTCGATCTTGCACGCCCCGTCGAGCAACGAGTACTCGGAGTGGACGTGGAGGTGGGCGCAGGCGGTGGTCATAGGCGGCGGAGCACTAGGTTAGGCACCGAGCCGGACGCCGTGATCCGCGCAACCCGCTCGGTGCGGGGTTCAGGCGCTCTGGGCGAGCTTGATCCACTCGTGAAGCACCGCGAGTGGCCGCTCGTCGCCGCGCACGATCAGCCCGGGCACAGCGTCGCCGGCCAGGACGGCCAGCAGTTCGTGGCCCGCGCAGGCGAGAGTGGTGGAGACCTTGGCCTCCGGCGGGCGGCGGACCACCTGAAGCGGAGCGCCGTCTCGGACGATCAGGAATGCCGAGGCGGCCTCTGGGTCCTCGTGGGCCACGGCGAACCGCTCTCCCCGCGTCCAGGCCGGGTCCACCATGCTGGCCACCAGTGCCAAGGCCGTCGGCGGATCCGGCCGGACCCCGGCACGGTGCAGGTCTCTGAGATCAAGTGGCGTCCCCAGGAGCGCGGTGAGGGCCGCGATCCCGTCGCGCCGGCCGCGCACGCGCGCCACGCGGCGGCTGAAGCGGCGCCGGAAGCGTCCGGCCGTCAGCAGGCGCGCGATCCGCGCCGGATCCCCCACCACCTGGAAGTCGACCTCGTCCCGCGGCCGCGGCGCACTCTGGACGGTGATGGAGGTGGTCCCGTTGGGCACCGTGACACACACGCAGCTGCGGGCGGGACGAGCCGCTCCGCGCCCGGGCTCCAGCACGAGGTCGTAGGCCACCTTCTGCGGGTAGACGACCCGCTGGAGCGGCAGCAGCTCGAGCAGCAGCCGGCCGGCCGCCTCCGGGTCGTCGCGGACGAGCTTGCGAAAGGCGCGTTCCAGCGACGGGCGGCCGAGGACCTCGCTCAGCGACAACGTGCGGGGGGGCTCCACTCCACCCGCCCCGGCGGCCGCTGGGGCGTCCTGGGGGGTGATCGTCTCCCGCAGGCGGGTCAGCGCGTCGTTGAGGCGCGTGGGCTCGACGAGGGCCGGCGTCGGCGCCCCGGCGGGGGCGGGTGAGTCGGCCGGCGGCGCGGCGGACGACGCCGGCCGTGCGGCGGGTGCGGCGGGCGGTGCGACGGCGGACGGCGCGACCCCGCCCTGAGGCCCGCTCACCTGCTCGAGGGCGGCCCGGAGCTCGCCGATCGCGTCGTGAGCACCGCGGGACACCTCGCGCTGGCCCTCGAGCTGCTGCTCGAGCTCGGCGAGCCGCCGCTCGGCACCCGCCCGCAGGTGGCGCTCGCGCTCCAGCTCGCCGAGCCGCCGTTCCGCCTCGGCCCGCAGGCCCCTCTCCCGCGCCAGCTCGCCGGCGGCGGTCTCGGCCCGCTCACGCAGCGTCCGCTCGCGCGCGAGCGCGTCGCGGAGGGTCTCCAGCTCACCTCGCAGCTCGTTCAAGACCGCCGTCGTCCGCTGCTCCAGCAGGACTCGGGCGGCGAGGCGGGATTCGGCCTCGACCAGGCGCGCCCGCAGACTCGCCTCGGCACGGGCGCGGACGCCCAGTTCCTGACGCAGGCTGGCGAGCAGTGCCCCGCCGGTCTCGGCCGCAACCGTCAACGCGGGCGGAGGCGGAGGCTCCGGAATGGGCGGGGGCTCAGGGATGCCCGGCGGGGCGGGCGGAGGCGGCGGCTCCGGCATCGGCGGAGGGGCGGGCGGCGGCGGCTCCGGGGCGGGCGGCAGCGCCTCGACGCGCGGCCGGACCGGGTCGCCGACCGCGGGCCCAGCCCCCGCCGAGGCGGGTCGCAGCGCCGCGGCCGCAGGCTCCGCGGCGATACGTGCCGCCGCTCCGCCGCGATGCGCCCGCAACTCGGTCTCGAACGCCAGCCGGGCCGCTTCGGCGGCCGCCGCGTCGCCCGCCGCCCTCCGGCTGCGGGCGAGCTCATGCTCCCGCTCGTCCCGCTCGCGCTCGGCCCGCTCCCGGACGGCATTGGCCGCGGCCACGAGCTGCTCGGCCTCGTCGCTGCGCCGCCGGGCGAGCCGGAGCTCCTCCTCCAGGGCCCGGATCCGGTCCTCGGCGGCCGCCAGGTCGCCCATCGCCTGACGGGCGTGCTCGGCCTCCCGCGCCGTCGCCGCCAGCTGCCGCGCGATGTCCTGGCGCAGCGCCTGCTCGGCGTGCGCCCGCTGCTCGGCCAGGCGCCGCTCCCGTTCGCGTTCGGCCAGGGTCTCCGCCAACCGGTCGCGCTCCGTGCGAGCCTCCTCCAGCCGGCGCTCCACTGAGACCACCCGGGCCGCCAACTCGGAGAGCCGTGGGTCCGGCGCCGCCGGCTCGGTCGGCGGTGCACCCGGCTCCACCGGTCCGGGCGGCGGCGCGTCCGCCGCCCGCAGGTCGGCCGCGGGCGGCTCAGGCGCCGCGCCGACCGCCGGCTGCGAAGGAGGCGCGGGTGTCGCGTCAGGCTCGTTCGGCGCGGGTGCCGGTGCCGGCGCCGGCTCCGGTGCCGGTGCGGCCTCGGCGACCGGGGCCACGGGGGGCTCGCCCGGGGGGCTCGGCATCTCCGGGGGCGCCGGCATCCCCGGCGGCGCGGCCAGCTGTTCGCCCGGTGCGGGTACCGCGACCGGCAGTGGCACGATCACCGTCCCAAACTGAAGCCAGGTCCTCCCCAGGTCCGGGGCCAGCCATCCCGGGACGGTGAAGCTGAGTCGCCACACCCCCGGACCTGTTCCGGCGAGGCTCGGCGGCTCCGGAAGCGCCGGGAAGCGGTGGCGCTTGCCCTCGGCCTCGATGACGAGCGTGGGCTGCCCGGTAGCCGCCGGCCGTCGGCGCCGCCATCGCCCCGTCACCCGGAGCGTCAGGTTCCCCCCGGTCTCGGCCGACCACTCGACGGTCTCGATGCCCACGGCAGCCGTCCCCGGCAGGTCACTCATGCGCGCGACGGTACGTCCCGGCCCGGACAGACATGGCCCTGGCCGTCCAGCGTTCGCGCTTACTGCGGGGTTTGCCCGCGCAACCGCTCGGTCAGAGAACGCGCATCGGCGAGCAGCTGCTGAGCCTCGCCGAGGTCCCCCCCGCGCGCGTCCACCTGCTCCCGCGCGACCGCCAGCTCGGATCCCATGCGTTGCAGCTCCGCCTGCAGTCCGGCCACCTCAGCGATGGCCGCCTCGCGGGACACACTGGTGGCGGCGAGCTGCTCTCGCAGGGCTGACACCTCGGCGGCGTGGCGCTCGTGCGCGGATGAGAACTGGGACAGTTGCTGATCCAGCGCGGCGGCCTGGGCGGCCTGCGCGTCACGCGCGGCGGTCGCCTCGTTGAGTTGCTCAACGGCGCGAAGGCGCTCGGCCTCGAGCTCCCCGTGTGCCCGGTGGCGCTCCTCCTCCAGCTCCTGCCGCGCCCGGGCCCGCTCCTCCTCCAGCTCCTGCCGCGCCCGGGCCCGCTCCTCGTCGAGGTCCTGGCGCGCCCGCGACCGCGCCTCCGCGAGCTCCTCCTCCACCCGCGCTCGCCGGGATTCCGCCTCGCGCCCCGCCCGCGCGCGCTCTGAGGCCTGCTCCTGAAGCCCGGACAGCCGTCGCTCGAAGTCCTCGCTCTGACCGGTGGCAGCCGCCATCAGCTGCTGCAGCTGAGCGCGCAGGTCGGCGTGAGCCGACTCCAGCGACACCTGCTTGGCCGTTCGCGACTCCAGGTCGCCGCGGGCGTCGGCCAGCTCGCCGCGCAGCCGGGCGGCCTCCGCGGCCCGTTGGTCGAGCTCGGCGTGGAGCGCCGACACGCTCTCCTTGAACAGCAGCTCGGCCAGGGGCCCGGCCCGGCCGGTGTCGAAGATGGGATCGGGTGGGTCGGCGGCGAGTGGCGCGGACGCGTCGGGTGGGTCGGCGGCGAGTGGCGCAGAGGCGACCGATGGCTCGGCGGCCGGTGGCGCGGACGGGACGGCATACATGTTGGAACGCTCCGGCGGCCAGGGCGTTGCCTCCCCCAGGGCGGGTGGGGCCGGCAGCCGTGTGTACGGGGTCAGGTGCGGGGGGTAGAGCGCCGCGTGCTGGGGGGCGGCCTGCGCCGGGGGAGCCGGCTTCGGCGCTTGCGCCGTCACCTCCGGGGGTGTCTGGGGCGGGGAAGGCTGAGCCGGTGCCACCCCCGCGGCCGCTGGTTGCGGAGCGTCGGCGGGGACTCGCCGGTTTCCAGCCACCACAGCGCCCGCGGGCGAGACGGACGCGGGCGAGACACCCGCCGGTGGCACGGGGACGACCGCATCCCCCACCCACAGCGCGGCCTGCCCCGGCCGGCGCGGCTCGGCCCAGGCCGGCAATGCGAACGTCGCCTCCCAGCGGGCGGTATCACACGCCTCGGTGGCATTGCCCTCACAGTGACCGGGCTCCAGGTGCGCCGGGAAGCGATGACGGCGCCCGTCGACCGCCACCACCAGCAGCGGCTCGGTCTCCGAGTGCTCGCCCCGGTTCAGCCAGCGACCTGTCAGCCGCAACCGGACGCCAGTGCCTTCGCCGCGCGACCGTTCGACACGGTCGATGGCAACAGGGGTCTCAGCGGGAGCGGAATCTCTCATGTCAAGCGCGAGCCGCGTTGCTCATCTGCATCGCGACCCCGCCTCCCGCCTTTCGGCGGTAAGACGACAAGTCCCTTCTGAAGACCTGCCGAAACTTATGGTTTATTGATTTGAAGTGGCCTGCCGGCCGGCGACGGCCGCTCCGGCGAGCAGGGCAACACCGACTCCCGCGATCGCCGCCTTTGCCTTCATGCCGCTCAGGCGCCGCCGCAGGTACCACTTGCCCCCGTGCCAGACGGCGAAGCCGAGAACCTTGTAACCCATGGGTCCGATGCTACCGCGGGTACCGTCCAATTGTTCACACCGCCGACCTCAAGACTCATTGCACTGCCTTTCAGTGTGCACGTTGCGACAAATCAGGCACCTCGCCAGAGGTTTGTCACCACGCGCAGGCTCAGCCCGCACACTGCGCCAGATCATCCGACGCGGTCACGATTTGGCACGTCGTGCATCATCCCGCCCGCGCACGCGGACCGCGAACGGCCGGCCTCACCCACCCCGCCGGCCTCACCCACCCGCCGGCTCCTCACACGCCGAGCGCATCGCCTCGATCGCCGGTCCCAGCTCGTCGAGAACCACGGTCTGGGTGTCCAGGGCAGTCAGCTCCAGCATGCGGCGCGGTGGCGACCCCGGCGGGCAGACGATGATCAGCATCTGGCTGCGCCGGCGCAGTCGCTGCGCCAGGTCGTGAAGCACGGAGATCCCGGAGCTGTCCAGGTACTCGACCGCCCCCAGGTCGACGACCAACCCCATGGCGAGGTTGGACAAGCCGGTCAGTGTGCCGGCGACGCGATCGACGCTGGACATGTCGACCTCGCCGCTGACGGTGGCGACCGTGACCCCTTGGTGATCGCCAAGGCTCACCTGGGCGAGGTCCTGCGGCGTGCCCGGCCGCGCGATGCTCCAGGCGGCGGTCTGCGGGAGGGCTCCGCCGCCCACCGGGGCACCGGTGACCGCGTCGCCGGTGACCGGCACGCCACCGACCGGCACGCCACCGACCGGCACGCCGCTGACCGCGTCGCTGCCCACGGCGTCGCCGTTCACTCCTCTGCGGAACCGGGCGCGGCTGAACCGTCGTCGTCGCCGGAGCCGTTGGCCGAGGGTCCCGGCAACGTCAGGCGCAGCGTGACGGTCGTGCCGTCGACCCGCCGGTCGATCAGCACCTGATCGCACAGCAGGCGCATGAGCGCCAGGCCGCGCCCGCCGTGGCGGCCGCGCGGCGGTCGCCAGCCACCGGTGTCGCGAACCTGGAGCGAGACGGCGGTCCCGTCGACGCGGGCCACGGCCTCGAAGCTGGCGTCGCGCGGCCCGTAGGCGTGCCGGACGACGTTGGTGCATGCCTCCGACCAGGCCACCTCGAGGTCGCCGCGGGCGATCGTGTCCAGTTGGGGAACCTCCGCCGCCAGCCACGCCCGCAGCCGGTGGCGGGCGAGCGGCACAGACTCCGGCCGCGCCGGGAGGGTGAGCTCGAGCGGGCCTCCGACGGTGGCGAGCAGCCGGACGGTCAGCAGGGCGATGTCGTCATCGGAGACCTGCTCGGCGAGGGTGTGGGCCAGGACGTGGTCGCAGATCGCCTCCACGTCCTCCGGGGCGCCGCCGAACGCGTCCCGGAGCCGATCAAAGCCGAGTGTGATCGATTCCCCCCGCCGTTCGACAAGGCCGTCGGTGAACAGGAGCAGGGTGTCGCCGGGGGCCATCGCGTACCGCGCCTCTCCGGCGGAGACCCGGTCGTCGATGCCCAGCGGAAGCGTCCCCCCGGTCTCCAGGTAGCGGACGGACCCGTCGGCGCTGCGCAGCGCCGGCGGCGGGTGGCCGGCGCGGGCGAGCGTCACCGTCCCCTCCGCGGCATCGATGATCAGGACCAGGACGGTGGCGATCATTCCCGGCCCCATCGTCGCCAGCACGACCCGGTCGAGCTGGTGCAGGGCCGTACCGGGGCCGTGACCCTCGACGGTGAAGGCACGGAGCGCGTTGCGCAGCTCGCTCATCGTCGTAGCCGCCCGGACGCCGTGGCCGACGACGTCGCCGATCATCAGTGCGGTGCGGTTGGAGTCAAGCTCGAGCGCGTCGTACCAGTCGCCGCCGATCTGCGGTGCCAGCCCGCTCGGCAGGTACCGGGCGGCGAGCTCCAGCCGGGGGTGATGCGGGAGGCGGTCGGGCAGCAGGCTTCGCTGGAGGGTCTCGACCAGCTGCCGGCCGTGGGCGAAGCGCTGGATGTGGTCGATCGCGATCGCCATCCGATCGCCGGCCAGGGTCAGGAGCTCCAGGTCGCCGGTGTCGAAGTGCCCGGGGACGCAGGAGCCCAGCAGGAGCTGTCCCAGCAGCTCGCCGGAGGCGACGAGGGGGATGACGAGCATGCTGGTGACGGTCTCGCTGCCCGGCAGCAGAGCCGGGCCATCCGGGGGCGGTGGCCAGATCTCTCCTCCGCGCAGCAGCCCCGGCCGGCGCTCGGCGGCCAGCCTGCCGAGAATTCCGGCGCCCAGCATCACGTGACCGTCGGCCGGAACGGGCAGGGCGACGCCCCGGTGCGCCTGCCGGGTCAGCCCGTGGAAGGTCTCGTCACGCATGAGCAGGCACGCGGCGTCGGCCTGAAACAACGTGCCGGTCCGCTCCAGGAGCTCGGCCGCCAGCCCGTCCATCTCCAGGTGCGCGAGCGCGGCGTCGGAGAGGATCTGCAGGGTGCGCACCGTCCGGGCGACCGCTTCGGCCTCGGCTCTGGCTCGGGATTGCCGCACGCGCTCGGCCCGCTCGCGGCTGAGCTCGACGAACACCGAGACCTTGGCGCGGAGTATCTCCGGCTCGAACGGCTTGATCACGTAGTCGACGGCTCCGGTGGCGTACGCCAGCGCGATCTCCTCGATGTCCGAAGCCTGCGCCGTCAGGAAGATGATGGGGATGTGCCGCGTCCGCGGCCGGCCGCGGATGATCCGGGCCGTCTCGAGGCCGTCCATGCCGGCCATCCGCACGTCGAGGAGGATCACCGCGATCTCCTCGTGCAGCAGTGCCCGCAGCGCCTGCTCTCCGGAGTCCGCCGTGACCAGTCGCTCACCCAGGGGCTCGAGGACGGCGTTGAGGGCGGCCAGGTTCTCGCTGTGGTCGTCGACGAGGAGGATGCCCAGTTGCGTCTCCGGCTCCGCCGCCGACGCGACACCCGGGCGCGCCGGGGCCGGTTCTGGCTCTCCGTCGGCGTCGTGCGCGGGAGGACTCACCTGTGACTCCACGGACGCTCAGGCGCTCCGGCCCCGGATTGCTGGACCAAGCAGCCAGCCGCCGATCAGCGAGATCAGCTTGTCCGGGTCGACCGGCTTGGTGATGTAGTCGGAGGCGCCGGCGGCGATGCTCTTCTGCCGGTCGCCCTGCATCGCCTTCGCGGTCACGGCGATGATCGGCATCGACCCCAGCGCCGGCATCGTCCGGGCCGCCTTGATCGTCTCGTAGCCGTCCATCTGGGGCATCATGATGTCCATCAGGACGAGGTCGATCCCGGGGTCGCGCCCCAGGATGTCGAGCGCCTCCCGCCCGGTCTCGGAGAAGACGACCTCCAGGCCGCGGTCCTCGAGCAGACTGGCGAGCGCGAACAGGTTGCGGACGTCGTCGTCGACCAGCAGGATCCGGCCCTTCAGGCTGCCCCCGCGTGCCCCACCGTCCCCGCCCGCGCCGGCCGCCGCGCCGGCACCGCCATCGCGCACCGCGGCTCCGCTCTCCGGTCCGGCCACCGCCGGCCCGGAGGCCGGATGCAGCAGGAGGGCCGTCTCCGCCGCGAGCGCCTCGTCGGATTCGGCCACCCGGGGCAGCAGCGTCGGCTCGTAGCGGCTCAGACGCGTCCGGTCGCGATCGGTCACCCGCCGGTCCAGCCGGAGAATGACGGGCAGCCGCGTGACGTGCTCGCGGTCGCGCAGCTCGTCGAGCAGGGTGAACACGGCCGTCTTCGACAGCCGGGAGCCGAGGACCAGGCACGCCGGCATCGACGCCTCCACCGCGGCCAGCACCTCCTCCGGCGTCTCGGTGGCGATCAATTCGACGCCGTGATCACGCCCCACCAGGCCGCGGATCGCAGGCAACGCCAGCCCCCCGCGGTCGAGCACCAGCAGCCGGCGGGTCGCCGATGCCGGCCGGACGGGCCGGCGGGCGGTGATCACGCCGGCGCTCACCTCCTTCGCGGCTCCGTTGGTGCCCGGCATGAACCTCCCCGGGGCCGCCGGGGCCGGGGCCGCCGCCGGGACGAAGGGCACCGCCGGGGCCGGGGCCGGCGCCGGGACGGAGGGCACCGCCGGGACGGCGGGCACCGGGGCCACGGCGGCCGCGGGGGTCACCGCGTCCGGTGCGACCGGCGGGATCGCCGGCTGCAGCTCGGCGCCGGAGAGCCCACCGGCGCGGGCAGCGGCGTCAAGTCGCAGCCGCAGGGTGAAGATGCTGCCCACGTCCACGGTGCTCTGGACGCCGATCTCGCCGCCCAGCGCTCGCGCCAGCTCGCGACTGATCGACAGGCCCAGTCCGGTGCCGCCGTACGTGCGGCTCGTCGTCCCGTCGGCCTGCTGGAAGGCCTCGAAGATGACCGCCAGCTTGTCCTCGGCGATGCCGATCCCGGTGTCGGTGACCGAGAAGGTCAGGATGTCCTCCTCGGCCCGTTGAATGCGCAGCTCCACCCCACCCTCGGCCGTGAACTTGAACGCGTTGGAGAGGAGGTTGCGCAGAATCTGCTGGAGGCGCTGCTCGTCGGTGACGATTGCGCTCGGCACCCCGTCGTCGAGCACGATGTCCAGCGACAGCCCCTTGTCGGCGGCGACCGGCTCGAAGGTTCGCCGGACGTAGGCGCAGACGTCGCCGAGGGGGATCGCGTCCAGGAGCAGATCCATTTTGCCGGCCTCGATCTTGGACAGATCGAGGATGTCGTTGATCAGCTCCAGCAGGTCAGAGCCCGCGGCGCGGATCGTGCGCGCGAACTCCAGCTGCTTGTCGTTGAGGTTGCCGCTCTCGTTGTCGAGCAGGAGCTTGGACAGGATGAGCAGGCTGTTGAGCGGCGTCCGCAGCTCGTGGCTCATGTTGGCCAGGAACTCGGACTTGTAGCGCGAGCTGAGCGCCAGCTGAGCCGCCTTCTCCTCCAGGCCGAGGCGGGCGAGCTCGATCTCGCGGTTCTTGCCCTCGATGTCGAGGTTGCGCTCCTCCAGCAGCTGCGCCTGCTGCTCGAGCTCGGTGTTCAGCGACTGGGACTGCTGGAGCAGCTCTTCGGTGCGCATGTTGGCGATGATCGTGTTCAGGACGACGCCCAGCGTCTCCATCAGCTGCTCGAGGAACGTGCGGTGGATCTCGCTCGGCGGACGCAGCCAGGCGAGCTCGATCACGCCCAGCACCTGATCCTCGAACAGGATCGGCATGATCAGGATGCTCGCCGGCGCCGCCGTCCCCAGGCCGGAGCTGACCCGAATGTAGTCCTTCGGCGTCTCGTCGATCCGGATCGTCTCGTGCTCGAGCGCCGCCTGGCCCACGAGCGACTCCCCCAGCGCGAAGTGGTCCGGCACCCCCGCGCGGCGGGTGTACCCATAGCTGGCGATCAGACGCAGCCCCCGGGGCTGACCGTCGCCGTCGGTCTCGGTGAGGAAGAACGCCCCATGCTGGGCCGACACCGTCGGCGTCAGCTCGGACATGATCAGCTGGGTCACGGTCGCCAGCTCGCGCTGACCCTGCATCAGGCCGGACACGCGCGCCAGGTTGGTCTTCAGCCAGTCCTGCTCCTGGTTGCGCGTCGTCGTGTCGCGCAGGTTGGCGATCATCTGGTTGATGTTGTCCTTGAGCTCGGCGACCTCGCCCTGGGCCTCGACGGAGATCGACCGCGTCAGGTCGCCCTGGGTCACCGCGGTCGACACCTCGGCGATCGCGCGGACCTGAGTCGTGAGATTGCCGGCCAACTGGTTGACGTTCTCGGTCAGCCGCCTCCAGGTCCCGGACACGTCCTCCACCTCGGCCTGGCCGCCGAGCTTGCCCTCGGTCCCGACCTCGCGCGCCACACGCGTCACCTCGTCGGCAAACGACGACAGCTGATCGACCATCGTGTTGATGGTGTCCTTGAGCTCCAGGATCTCGCCCTTGGCGTCGACGGTGATCTTCTGCGACAGGTCACCCTGCGCCACCGCGGTCGTCACCTGCGCGATGTTGCGCACCTGGTCGGTCAGGTTGGCCGCCATAAGGTTCACGTTCTCGGTCAACCCGCGCCACGTCCCGGACACGCCCTGCACCTCGGCCTGACCGCCGAGCTTGCCCTCGGTCCCGACCTCGCGCGCCACGCGCGTCACCTCGGCGGCGAATGACCGCAGCTGCTCGACCATGGTGTTGATGGTGTCGGCGAGCGCCGCCACCTCGCCCTTGGCCTCGACCGTGATCTTCTTCGACAGGTCGCCGTTGGCGACGGCGGTCGTCACCTGCGCGATGTTGCGCACCTGGTCGGTCAGGTTGGCCGCCATCAGGTTCACGTTCTCGGTCAACCCGCGCCACGTCCCGGACACGTCCTCCACCTCGGCCTGACCGCCGAGCTTGCCCTCGGTCCCGACCTCGCGCGCCACACGCGTCACCTCGGCGGCGAACGACCGCAACTGCTCGACCATGGTGTTGATGGTGTTCTTCAGCTCCAGGATCTCGCCCTTGGCGTCGGCGGTGATCTTCTGCGATAGATCGCCCTGCGCCACCGCCGTCGCCACCTGCGCGATGTTGCGCACCTGATCGGTCAGGTTCGACGCCATACCGTTGACCGACTCCGTCAGACCCCGCCACGTGCCGCTCACGCCCTGCACCTCGGCCTGACCGCCCAGCTCGCCCTCCGTCCCCACCTCGCGCGCCACGCGCGTCACCTCATCGGCAAACGACGACAGCTGATCGACCATGGTGTTGATGGTGTTCTTCAGCTCCAGGATCTCGCCCTTGACATCGACCGTGATCTTCTGCGTCAGATCGCCCTGCGCCACCGCCGTGGTCACCTGCGCGATGTTGCGCACCTGGTTGGTCAGGTTGGACGCCATGAAGTTCACCGACTCCGTCAGGTCCTTCCACGTCCCCGCCACCCCCGGCACCTCCGCCTGACCGCCCAGCTCGCCCTCCGTCCCCACCTCGCGCGCCACCCGCGTCACCTCGTCGGCAAACGACGACAGCTGATCGACCATCGTGTTGACGGTCGTGCCGATGCGCAGGAACTCGCCCTTGACGGATTGGCCGCCGATCTTCAGCGCCATCTTCTGGGACAGGTCGCCGTCGGCGACGGCGCCGATGACCCGGGCCACCTCGGTCGTCGGCCGGACCAGGTCGTCGATCAGCGCGTTGACCGACTCGACGCTCGTCGCCCAGGCGCCGCCGGCCCCCTCGAGCGTGGCGCGCTCGGTCATGCGTCCCTCCCGACCGATGATCTTGCCCACGCGGACGAGCTCGCGGGACATGCGGTCGTTGCGCTCCAGGAACTCGTTGAAGGCGGCGGCAACCGCGCCCAGGGCTCCCTCGGCGGGGATGCTCAGGCGCGTCGAGAAATCGCCGTCGCGCGCCGCCTGCAGCGCCGATAGGAGATCCGCGAGTTCGGCGGCGGCCAGTGCCGCCGTGCCGTTGTGGCTGACGGCCCCCTCATCGCTGCTCATCGCTGAATTTTCCTCTCACAGGTGGTGGACCTCAAACGGCGCCCGCGGAGCGCCGGCCGTACCTAGTCCCCAGCCTTAGAGAACAGTATCTCGCAACCGGCGCCGATGGGAAGAATGCGGACATGCATCCGACATCCGGTTAACCTAAGCAAATGTGTGTTTGACGAGCTTTCTCTGCTCGTCGGATGCGAACGCGTCGAAGCGCTCGCCGAATTCCCCGCGGGCGGCCTGCTCGTCGAGCGCGAGGCGGTCGACGAGCACGCCCATCGCCATACACGCGCGGCCTCCACCCGGGAGCGCCGCCACCTCATCGGCCGCCGACCGCAGCATCGCCATCTGCACCTCGCGGTCCTGATGACGCCCAAGGACGTCCTGCAGCGCCTTCAACGCCTTGACCATCGGCGCCACCTGCTCCTCGTCGAAGAGCTTGAGGCCGAACAGCTCGAGCAGGTAGCGCAGCTCCTTGGCCTTCTTGCGCAACTCGTGGTAGTCCTCGGCCGGGCTTGACCGGTCGATCCGGCGACCCATGTGCCGGATCCTCCTGTAGACCTTGCGGATCCGCTCACCGGTCATCTCGCCGACCGGACGGTGCGCGACGGGGCGGTCATCCAGCGGCAGCTCGACGAGCGTCTCGAGCAGGTGGTCCCAGTCCTCGAACAGATCGACGGACCGCTGCGAGCGCAGCGCCCGCTCCATCTCGGCCCGGCCCGTCATCCGGCTGTGGAGCAGCACCGGGCGCAGCGGAGCCAGGTCCGGGCGCAGCCGCTCGGGCAGCATCTCGGCCAGCGAGCCCAGGTGGTTGACGTAGACATCGAGGTCGCGCGCTGCGCCCGTCGTCTGCTGCAGCCAGCGAAACTCACTGCGAAACCCCGGAAGATCAATCGCCGGGAACACGCCGGAAAACTGCCGCTGCACGGTCCGGGACCGGCGCACGGCAATCCGCAGCTGGTGCAGATACTCGTCGTCCTCAGCGCGGATCGTGCCCTCGAGGTTGTCACGGATGACCCCCAGCAGCCGTCGCAGGACGGCCACCGCCGCCGCGTCGGATCGCTGGTCAGGGGCGAGCGGGACGTCGACCTTGGCGCGGGCGGCCGGGCTCGCCGCCGCGGCACTCATCGCATCAGCTCGCCGAGTCGCGCCACCGCATCATCGATTTCAGACTCGTCGACAATCAGCGGGGGCTCAAATCGGATGGTGCTCGGACCCGTGGCGTTGACCACGAGACGCTGCTCGAGCAGCGCCCGCCGCGCCAGCTCCGGCGCGGACACCTCCGGTACCAGATCGACCCCCACCATCAGTCCCCGGCCGCGCACGGCGGAGATCAACGGCAGATCCGTCAAGGCCGCCATCAGTCGCTCGCCGAGGGACCGGACCCGGTGCAGCAGCCCCTGATCGGCGCAGATGTCGAGGGCGACGAGCGCGGCGGAGGCGACCAGCGGCCCTCCGGCGAACGTCGATCCGTGATCGCCGGCCGCAAACACGTCGGCGAGCCGCGGCCCCGTGATGAGCGCGCCGATCGGCAGACCGCCGCCGAGCCCCTTGGCGCTCGTCAGCGCGTCCGGGACGACGGCGGTCTGTTCATAGGCCCAGAGCGTGCCGGTCCGCCCCATGCCGGTCTGGATCTCGTCGAAGATGAGCGCGGCCCCCGTGCGGTCACACGCCTCGCGCGCCGCCCTGAGCAGCTCGTCCGGCAGCGGGTGGATGCCGGTCTCGCCCTGGATCGGCTCGAGCAGCACGGCCGCGGTGTCGGTGTCGACGGCGGCCGTCAACGCCGCGGGATCCTTGGCCACGACCTCGAAGCCGGGCACGAGCGGCGCAAACGGCGCCTGCTTTGACTCCTGCGGCGTCGCCGATAGCGCGCCGTAGGTGCGACCATGAAACGCCTCCTCGAAGACGATCAGCTTGCCTCCGGGGCGGGCCCGGCGGGCCAGCTTGATCGCCGCCTCGTTGGCCTCGGCGCCGGAGTTGCAGAGAAACACCTTGCCGCCGAGCGAGCTCTTCGACAGCCGCGCCGAGAGCTGCAGCCCGGCCGCGGTGTAGAACAGGTTCGTCGCGTGCGTCAGCCGCCCGGCCTGGTCGCGCACCGCCGCGACGACGCGCGGATGACAATGGCCGACGTTGAGCACCGAGATCCCGGCCAGGAAGTCGAGGTACTCGTTGCCGTCGGCATCCCACAGGCGGACGCCCTCGCCCCGGACGAACTGGACGGGGTTGCGCACGTATGTGGGGATGGCGTAGCGGCGCTCCAGCTCCTGGAGCTCTGACAGGGATGCGCCCGTCATCCCGCTGGGCCGATCTTCGTTCCCTGGCCGGCGTCGGTGAACAGCTCCAGCAGCAGCGAATGGGGCACGCGCCCATCGACGATGTGGGCATAGGAGACGCCGCCGTTGATCGCATCCAGGCAGGCGGCGAGCTTGGGCCGCATGCCACCGGCGACCTCCGGCAGCGCGGCGGCGACCTCGTCGGCGGGAATCTCCGAGATCACGCTCGTGGGATCGGCGGCGTCCCGCAGCCAGCCGGGAACGTCGGTCAGGAACATGATCTTGTAGGCGCCGAGCGCGCGGGCCACCGCGCCGGCCGCCTCGTCGGCGTTGATGTTGTAGGAGTTGCCCTCCCAGTCGGCGCCGACGGAGGCGATGACCGGGATGTAGTCCTGAGCCACATGGTTGAGGACGTTGACATCGACTCGCTCGATTCGCCCCACGAAGCCGATGTCCTGGCCTGAGGGCGACGCCTGGCGCGAGGTGCGAAACAGCGACCCGTCGTCGCCGCACAGGCCGATCGCCGGCTGCCCGTGGCGGTTGAGCAGCAACACGATGTCCTTGTTGACCTTGCCGACGAGCACCATCTTGGCGACCTCGACGGTCTCGGCAGTCGAGACGCGCAGGCCGTCGACGAACTCGACGGGCAGGTCGAGGCGCCGCATATAGCTGGAGATCTCCGGGCCCCCGCCGTGGATGACGATGGGGTTCATGCCCACGTACTTGAGCAGGACGACGTCGCGCGCGAACTCCTCCTTGAGCTCCGGGTTGGTCATCGCTGCGCCGCCGTACTTGATGACGACGGTCTTGCCGTGGAACTCGCGGATATAGGGCAGCGCCTCGAGGAGCGTGCCGACGTCGCGCATGCTCATGCCGGCCTCATGTCGTGTACTCCGCGTTGATGGTGACGTACTCGTGGCCCAGGTCGGAGAAGTAGACCTCGGTCTCGGCGCCCTCACCGGGCAGGCCGATCTCGTACTCCACCTCGTCGCGCGCGACCGCGGCGGACAGCGCGGCCGCATCATGCGGGACGACCGACCCGGCTGCGCACACCTGAACCCCCTCGATGGCGATGTCGACGGGCAGCGGCGCCGTCCCGGGCAGCGCCTGGCCGACGGCCTGGATGATCCGCCCCCAGTTGGGGTCGCCGCCGTACAGCGCCGTCTTGACGAGGGGAGAATTCGCGACCGAGCGGGCAGCGGCATCGACCGCGCCTGCGTCACCGCCGCGGGCCACCACCCGGCCGACCCGGCGCGCGCCCTCTCCATCGCGGGCGACCATGAGGGCGAGCTGGCGCATGACCGCGTCCAGCCCCTCGCCGAAGCGCAGCTCGTCCTCGGTCTCCGGCTCGACCCGCACGCCGGACTGCCCGCTGCACTGGAGGATCACCGTGTCGTTGGTGGAGAGCTGGCCGTCGACGGAGATGCGCTCGAACGACCGCTTGAGGCACACCCCCAGCAGGAGGTCGCACGTCTCGGCCGACAGCAGCGCGTCGGACTGGACGAACACCAGCAGCGTCGCGAAGTTCGGCGAGATCATCCCGGCGCCCTTGGCCTGGGCGGCGATCGTGACGGTCCCGGACGGCAGGGTCACCTGCACCCGGGCGCGCTTCTCAAACGCGTCGGTCGTCTGGATCGCCGAGGAGAAGGCGGCGTCGCCGCCGGCCGACAGGGCATGGGAGGCAGCGACGATCCCCTGGGTGATCCTGTCCATCGGCAGTGGGACGCCGATCACGCCGGTCGAGCACACGGCCACCTGGTCCTCCTTGACACCGGCGACCAGCGCGCCCGCCCCCTGCATCTTGGCCGCGTTCTCGAAGCCGGGCCGGCCCGTGGCGGCATTGGCGTTGCCGGCGTTGACGACGACCGCCCGCAGCGCTCCGAGCCGGCAGCGCTCCCGGCACAGCAGCACCGGCGGCGCCTGGGCCCCGGAGGCGGTGAACCGGGCGGCGCTCGTCGCCTCCGGCGCGTCGCAGACCATCACGCCCACGTCGGGCGCTCCTGACGGCTTGATCCCCGCGGCGACGCCGGCGGCGCGAAACCCGCGGGGCAGCCCCTCGCCGCCGAGCTCGGTCACCTGCTCCGGGCGCTCCACCCAGCGGCTGGAGAAGAAGCTGCTCACGGCGAGATCCCCTCCCCCTCCGGGCGGCCGAACATCAGGTTGAGGTTCTGCACCGCCTGGGACGCCGCGCCCTTCCACAGGTTGTCGATCACCGAGAACACGATGACGCGCCCGGTGCGCTCGTCGCGGTGGACCGAGATCCGGCAGATGTTGGTCTCGCGCACGTCGCGCACGCCGGGTGGTTCGCTGACGACCTCCACGAACGGCTCGTCGGCGTACGCTTCGCGGTACATCATCGCCACATCGTCGGTGCTCTCCGCGCCGCTGACATAGCACGAGACGAGCTCGCCCTGGTCAAGCGGGATCAGGTGCGGCGTGAACGTGATCATGACGTCGGTCCCGAGCGCGGCCAGCTCCTGCTCTATCTCCGGCGTGTGGCGGTGGCGGGGTACGCCGTACGGGCTGAGGTTCTCGTCGATGGTGACGAAGTGGGTCTTGTCGGTGGCTCCCCGGCCCGCGCCGGACACGCCGGACTTGGCATCGATGACGACGTCGGCGATCAGGCCGGCGCGTGCCAGCGGCGCCAGTCCGAGCACGGCAGCGGTCGGATAGCAGCCGGGGTTGGCGACGATCGTGGCCTCGGCGATCTCCTCGCGATAGTGCTCCGGCAGGCCGTACACGGCCTCGGCGATCAGTCCCGGCTCCGGGTGCGGCCGGTACCACTCCTCGTACACGGCCGGGTTCCGCAGGCGGAAGTCGGCGCTCAGGTCCACGACCTTGACCCCCCGGCGGTGCAGCTCGATGACCACCTCGGCCGCGGCGCCGTGCGGGTAGGCGACGATCGCCGCGTCGACGTCGGCGTGACGCTCGAGATCAAGCTCCTCGAGCACGAGCGGCACCCGGTGGTGGGGGTAGATGTCATCGAGCCGCCGGCCCACGTCCGAGCGGGCGGTGACGGTGGTCAGCATGAAGTGCGGGTGGCGGTGCAGGAGCCGGGCGCTGAGCGCTCCCGCGTATCCGGCGGCGCCGAAGACGGCCACGTCAGGAGTCACGGACTCGTCCCTCCAGCTGGGTGGTCAGCGCCGCGGCGATCTTGCGCCGCCGGGCGGCGACCTCCTCGTCGGTCAAAGTGCGGTCCGGCGCCCGGAACTGCAGGCGCAGCGCCAGCGACACGTTGCCGGGGCCGATCCGCTGCTCGTCGCGGTAGACGTCGAAGACCTCGGCATCGGTGAGCAGCGCACCGCCCGCCTGGCGGACGACGGTGAGCACCTCGTCGGCGCCCACCGTGTCGGCGACGACCACCGCCAGGTCCTCGCGAACCTCCGGGAAGCTCGTCAGATCGGAATAGCCGGTGACGTGGCCCTGCAGCGCAGAGGCGACGACGTCGAGGTCGAGCTCGAACGCGGCGATTGGATCCGACCAGTCCCACAGGGCCGCCACCTGGGGGTGGATCTCGCCGATCCAGCCGGCGCGCGTCCCGCGCACGGCGACCTCCCCGGCGCGGCCGGGGTGCAGGAAGGGCTCGGGCTCGTTGATCCGCCGCACCGTCCAGTCGGCGTGCAGCGTGTCGAGCATCCCGCCGAGGATGCCCTTGGCGGCGAAGAAGTCGGCGCTGGGCGGGTCAGGGTGGCGCCAGGTGGCGGGCCGGACGGCTCCGGAGAGCAGGGCGGCGGCGTGGTATGGCTCGCCCGGCCGCCGCTCGCCGCCGGGGATGTAGACCGCGCCGGCCTCGAACAGCCGCACCGCGTGCGTGCCGCGGGACCGGTTGCGCTGCCCCACGTCGAGCAGGGAGCCGAGCAGCGTCGTGCGCAGCCGCGACTGGTCGGCCGACATGGGGTTCTCCAGCTCGACGAACGGCCGGCCGGTGATGCGCAGGCGCTCGGTCATCTCCGGTCCCTCGAAGCTCCAGCCGACGATCTCGTGCAGACCCTGAGCGGTCAGGGCGTCGGCGGCGCGGCGGCGCAGGCGCTGGACGCCGGTCAGCCGGCCCCACGCGCCATGCCGGGAGGGCAGGGTCGCCGGCAGCTCCTGAAGCGCGCCCAGTCGCGCCACCTCCTCGATCAGGTCCGCCTCGCGGGTGACGTCGGCGCGGCGGAAGGGAGGCACGGTCACGTCGAGCCCGTCCGGGGCATCTGCGGTCGTGAACTCGAGGGCGTTGAGGATCTCGGCGCTGCGCCGGCGGGGGATCTCGATGCCGAGCAGGCCGGTGACACGCTCGTCGCGCAGACGGATCGTCATGGGCGGCGGCCCGTTCCCGCCGATGTCGATGGTGCCCGGTACCAGCCGCGCTCCGCACAGGTCGAGGATCAGGCGGGCGGCGACGGCCTGGGCCTCCATCGCCTGCTCAGGCTGCAGTCCCTTCTCGTTGCGGCTCGAGGCCTCGCTGCGTAGACCGAGCTTGAGCGACGTGCGGTGGACGTTGGCGCCGTCCCAGTTGGCGACCTCCATGAGCACGCGGGTCGTCTCCGGCGTGACCTCGGAACGGGCTCCGCCCATGATCCCGGCGATCGAGGTGGGGCCGTCGGCGTCGGCGATCAGCACCATGGCGGAGTCCAGGGTGCGCGTCTGTCCGTCGAGGGTCTGCATCGTCTCGCCGTCGCGCGCCCGGCGCACGATCAACTGCGCCCCGGCGATCCGGTCGAGATCGAAGGCGTGCAGCGGCTGCCCGGTCATCAGCATCACGTAGTTGGTGATGTCCACGATGTTGGAGATGGGCCGCTGCCCGGCGGCCATGAGCCGCGCCTTGAGCCAGGGCGGCGACGGGCCGATCTTCACGTCCTCGAACGCCCGGGCGGTGAACCGCGGGCACAGCTCCGGAGCCTCGACGACGATGTGGACGAGGTCACGGACGGCCCGCTCGTTCGCCTCGGCGGGGGTGGGCGAGACGGGGTCACTGGCCCACGGCGGTGGGGCCAGCGGCGCCCGGGTGGCGGCGTGGGCCTCGCGGGCGACCCCGTAGATACCCAAGCAGTCCGGGCGGTTCGGCGTGACCTCGAGCACGAGCACGTCGGTCGTGATCGGCAGCACCCGCTCCAGCGGGGTCCCGGCGGGAATGTCATCCGGCAGCACCATGATCCCGTTGTGGTCGGTGCCGATGGCGACCTCGTCCTCGGCGAGGATCATCCCGTTGGACGGCTGGCCGCGCAGCTTGGCGATCTTGAGCTTCGTACCGTCCGGCATGACCGCGCCCGGCTTGGCCACCGCCACGGTCTGGCCGGCGGCGACGTTGGGGGCGCCGCAGACGATCTGCGACGGCTCGCCGTTGCCGGTATCGACCAGGCAGACGCGGAGGCGGTCGGCATCCGGGTGCTGATGGGCGTCGACGACCTTGCCCACGACGAAGTGCTCCAGGGCCGAGACTCCGTGCGCCTCCACCCGTTCCACCTCGGTGCCGGTCATGGCCAGGCGGTCGGCGAGGTCGAACGCGCTCAGGTCCGTCGGGCAGTATTCGTGGAGCCAGTCAACCGGGACACGCACTAGAACTGCTCCAGGAGGCGGATGTCGTTGTCGTAGAGCAGGCGCAGGTCCGGGACGCCGTGCTTGAGCATCGCGATCCGCTCGATTCCCATCCCGAACGCGAAGCCCTGCACCGTCTCCGGGTCATAGCCGTTGCCGGCCACCTCGGCCAGCACGTTGGGGTCGACCATGCCGGAGCCGAGGATCTCGATCCACGCCGTCCCCTTGCACAGCGGACAGCGCTGGCCGTCGGCGGTGACACCGTTGACGCAGTTGAAGCAGGAGACGTCCACCTCGACGCTCGGCTCGGTGAACGGGAAGAAGTGCGGGCGCAGGCGGACCTGGCGCTCCTCGCCGAAGATGGCGCGGGCGAATGTCAGCAGCGTGCCCTTGAGGTCGGCGAGCGTGACGTCGTCGTCGACGGCGAGCCCCTCGATCTGGTGAAACTGCGGCGTGTGGGTGGCGTCCGAGTCCGGGCGGTACACCCGCCCGGGCACGATGATGTAGATCGGCGGCGGCTGGCTCTGCATCGCCCGCACCTGCATCGGCGAGGTGTGGACGCGCAGCAGCGCGGTCTCCGGGTCGAAGATGTCGATGTCGACGTCCTCCTGCTCACTCTTGATGTAGAAGGTGTCGGTCAGCAGCCGGGACGGGTGCGTGGGAGCGTGGTTGAGCGCGTCGAAGTTGTAGTAGACGGTTTCGACCTCCGGCCCCTCGGCGACGCTGAAGCCCAGGCCGAGGAACACGTCCTCGATCTCACGGCGGGTCTGGGTCATCAGGTGCAGGCGGCCGATCGCCGGCAGCGGGTCGGCGGGCAGGGTGACGTCGACGCGGTCCTGCTCGAGGCGCTGCTCGAGCTCGGCGGTGGCGAGCTCGCCGCCGCGCCGCTCGATCGACGCCTCGAGCGCTTGGCGGGCCTGGTTGGCGCGCTTGCCGGTGGTGGCCCGCTCCTCCGGGGGAAGCTGGGCGACGTTGCGCAGGAGGTTGGGGAGCTCGGCCTTGCGGCCGAGGTACCGAACGCGGACGTCCTCGAGGACGTCGGTGGTGGTGGCCGCGGTGATGGCGGCCTGAGCTTCCTGCTCGAGCTGGGCGATGCGATCCGTCATGCGCCCGCCTCCCGCGATCGTTCGTCATCCAGACTCACCTGAAAGATCGCTGCGGGCGTCATCCGGCTGCCATCCTAGACGCCTCGTAGAGGGCCACCGTGGCTGCCATCGCCGCGTTGAGCGAGTGGCTGGCGATCGGGATCTGGGCGACGTGGTCGGCGGCCTCGAGCATCTCGTCCGGGAGCCCGTCGCGCTCGGAGCCGACCAGGAGCGTGACGTCGGAGAGCGCGAGCTCGTCGAGCCGGTGGCCGCGGCCCGCGGCGAGCGCGATCTTCGTGCCGGGCAGCTGGGTGAGGTCGCCGTATGCCCGGGCGAGCGGCACGTGGAACACGGCCCCCATGCTCGCCCGGACGGCCTTGGGTCCGAACGGATCGGCGGTGCCGGGGCCGATCGCGGCCGACGAGGCGCCGAATGCGTCGGCAGAGCGCAGGATCGTGCCGACGTTGCCCGGATCGTGGACCCCGTGCAGATAGACGCACAGCGGTCCCGGCGCGGTGGGCGCCCAGCGCTCCTGGAAGACGGCCAGCGCCCGGGTTCCGGAGCCCAGCTCCGAGGCCTGCGCCAGCAGCTTGGGCTCCACCTCGGCCCCGGGCAGGCCGCTGCCCGTCGCGCAGTAGCGCTCGACCGGCACCCAGCCCGCGGCGTCGGCGGCCGCCAGCAGATCCTCGCCCTCGGCGACGAAGCGGCCGAGGCGCGCACGCTCGCGCCGCCGCTGGTTGAGCTTGCGGATGGCTTTGAGGTGCTCGTTGTGGGGGCTGGTGATCGTCATCGGAATCTGGTCCCGCCCCACCATAAAAAAAGGGCGCCGGCTTCAGGAGAAGCGGCGCCCGGGTGGCGGTGCTGGGTGGTCGGCGTTGAGAGCTCAGCCGGCCGCCAGCGCCTCGCGGGCGCGGTCGGCGAAGCGTCGGAAGGTATCGGCGTCGTGCACGGCCATGTCGGCGAGGATCTTGCGATCCAACTCCACGCCGGCCAGCTGCAGGCCGTGCATGAACTGGGAATAGGACAGGTCGCTCTGGCGAGCCGCCGCGTTGATGCGGGTGATCCATAGGCGGCGGAAGTCGCGCTTGCGGTTGCGGCGGTCGCGATACCGGTACTGGTCGGCCTTGAGCACCGCCTCCTTGGCGGTCCGGTAATGCCGGCTGGCATCGCCCCGGTAACCCTTGGCGAGCTTCAGCGTGGCGCGCCGCTTCTTGCGGGCGTTCAGGGAGCGCTTGACGCGGGTCATGACCGCTTCGCTCCCAGCAGCGTCTTGACCCGGTCCTCGTCGTGCGCGGAGATTTTCGCCGGCTGACCCAGCCGCCGCTTGCGCTTGGGTGACTTCTTCTCCAGGATGTGGCTGGTGAAGGAGTGACGGCCCACGACCTTGCCCTTGGCGGTCAGCTTGAAGCGCTTCTTGGCGCCGGAATGGGTCTTCATCTTCGGCATTGCGACGCCAGAGTAAAGCAGACGCTCGCTGAGCGACGGGAGTGCGACCGGACGGGCTCGTCACCCGCGCTGATCCCGCTGCCGCGCCAGGAGCACCAGGACAATGGCGGCGATGACGGCCACGACGGCGGCGAACACCAGCCCTGCGGTGCGCAGGCCGGCGAGCTGGGCGAGCACGCCTTCGCCGATCACCGGGAGGGAGATGGCCACGTAGGCGACCACGAAGAAGCTGGAGTCGACCTCGCCGCGGCGCTCCGGGGGAGCCTGGGAGTTGATCGCGCCCAGGGCGGCCCGGAAGCTGAGCCCCTGACCGACCCCGGCGAGCACGCCGCCGGCGACGAGAAATCCGAGTGAGGAGCTTGCCAGCCCCACGGCCAGCAGCGCCATCCCCATGACCAACCCGGCGCATCCGGCCGACAGCGCTCGCGCCTGGGGCACGACGTCCAGCAGCAGCTGACCGGCGGTGGAGCCGGCGAACACCGAGAAGACGACCAGGCCGACGACGACGAGGCTGTGGACGCCGAGGGTCTGGCCGAGGAATGCCGGGGCGACGGCGGTGGACAGGCCGAGGACGGCAAACCCGGCAAAGCCGGCGAGCGCGGAGCTGACGAAGGTCGTCCGCATCTGAGGGGGCACCGAGAGCGTCTGGAGCCGGAGCCTGACGCGGCCGGTCGCCTGGACCGGCTCGCGGATCAGCAGGATCGCCGCGAGCGCGGGCACCAGCAGCCCCAGGTCGACCCAGAAGGGCAGCCGCAGCGGCGTGCCGAGCGACGCCAGCGCCGCCGACAGGAGCGGGCCGCTGCCCAGGCCGCCCATGTTCGCCACCGCCGCCACCAGCGTCGCGCGACCGGCTCGCTGAGTCCCGAGCAGGTCGACGAGCGTGGCCGTCGCCGTGCCCGTGAAGATCCCCGCCGACAGCCCGGAGAGGATCCGCCCCACCAGCAGGAGGACGAGGCCGTTGGCGAGGAGAAAGGCCACGGCGCTGAGCGCCGAGAGCAGCAGTCCGCCCAACAGCACCGGCCGGCGGCCGACCTCGTCCGACAGGCGCCCGGCGAGCAGCAGCGCCACGATCACGCCGAGGGCGTACGTGGCGAAGATGACCGTGATGATCAGCTCCGAGAAGCCGAAGCGTCGCTGGTACAGGGCATAGAGCGGCGTCGGCAGCGTCGTGCCGAGCATCGCCGCCATGAACGCATAGGCAGCCGCTGCGAAGGCGGCCCCGCCCTCCAGCCGGCCGTGACTGCGTGCGCTCGTCAGCGCCACGCTCTGCCAGATCCCCCGCTCAGTGTGTGCACGACGGCCGGCGGGTCGGCCGCCTCAGCAGCAGCGATCAGGCGGTGGCGTCGCTCGGAGCCGGCGAGGGCGTGTCCGACGCGCCGTTCTGATGCTCCGGTGCTTCCGTGGGCGCCGGCGAATCCGGAGCCTCGCCGGCCGGGACATCGGTCGTGCCCTCGGCGGCCAAGGCCTCGGTTGTGCTCTCGGATGCCGCGGCATCGGACTGGCTGTCCGGCGCGGGCTCCTCGGACTTGCCGTCCTTCTCCCCGGCGAGGACCGCCTTGGAGGGCGCGAGCATCATCGTCATGTTGCGGCCATCCTGGATCGGATGCTGCTCGACGACGGCGAGCTCCGACAGCTCGCCCGCGAGCTTGTCCAGCAACGCAGTTCCACGCTCCGGATGGGTCACCTCGCGCCCGCGGAACATGATCGTGACCTTGACGCGGTCCCTGTGGAGCAGAAAGCGCTCCACGTGGCCCTTCTTGGTGTCGTAGTCGTTCTGGGCGATCTTCGGCCGGAACTTGATCTCGCGGATCGTGATCTGCTGCTGGTGCTTGCGCGCCGCCTTCTGCTTCTGGGCCTGCTCATACTTGTACTTCGAGTAGTCGAGCACGCGGCACACGGGGGGCCGGGCGTCAGGCGCGACCTCCACGAGGTCCAGATCGCGCTCCTGGGCGTAGACGAGCGCCTCGGACGTCTTGATGACGCCGATCTGCTTTCCGTCCTCGCCCACAAGGCGTACTTCAGGCACGCGAATGCGGTCGTTGATCCGAGTTTGGTCCCGCTCGGGCGGGCGCCGGTCAAATCTGCGCGGTACCGGCACTAGTTGGTTGGCGCGGCGGCTTGCTTCAAGCGGGGCGGCGCCGTTCGGGATGAAGATGAATCAACAGGAGACATTATAGCCACGGATTCAGCGATCCGAGCGGCTTGACGCCTGGTCGACCACGCGCTGGGCGAAGGCTTGCACCGAGGCGGTTCCGGTGTCGCCGGCTCCGTGCTCGCGCACGCTGACCTCATCGCGCTCGGCCTCGCGGTCCCCGACGACCAGCATGTACGGGATCTTGCGCAGCTCGGCGTCGCGGATCTTGCGCCCCACCGACTCGGTCCGGTCGTCGACCTCGGCCCGCAGCCCGGCCGCGGTCAGCCGGGCGTGCACGCGTTGCGCGTACTCAAGATGGCGGTCGGCGATCGGCAGCACGATCGCGTGCACCGGCGCCAGCCACACCGGCAGCTCGCCCGCGTAGTGCTCCAACAGGATCCCGATGAACCGCTCGTAGGAGCCCATCAGCGCGCGGTGGATCATCACCGGCTGGTGCTCGGTGTTGTCGGCGCCGGTGTAGGTCAGGCCGAAGCGCTCCGGAAAGTTGTAGTCCAGCTGGCAGGTCCCGAGCTGCCAGGAGCGGCCGAGCGAGTCGGTCATATGCATGTCGATCTTGGGCCCGTAGAAGGCGCCGTCGCCCTCGTTGACCGCGTACTCCAGGCCCTGGCTGTCCAGCGCGGCCTTGAGGGCCGCCTCGCTGTGATCCCACAGCTCGTCGGAGCCGATCCGGTTCTCCGGGCGGGTCGAGAGCTCGAGGCGAACATCGAGGCCGAACACGGCATAGGTGGCGAAGGCGAACTCCAGCACGCCCGCGACCTCGTCCTGGATCTGGTCCTCGGTGCAGAAGATGTGGGCGTCGTCCTGGGCGAAGTGGCGCACGCGCAGCAGCCCGTGCAGGGTCCCGCTCGGCTCATTGCGGTGCAGCAGCCCCGGCTCGAAGTATCGGACCGGCAGGTCCCGATAGGAGTGCGGGCGCATCGTGTACAGCTGGCAGTGGCCGGGACAGTTCATGGGCTTGATCGCCATCGGCCGGTCCTCGGACTCGGTGGTGAACATGTGCTCGCGGTACTTCTGCCAGTGACCGGAGGTCTCCCACAGGGAGCGATCAAACAGCTGCGGGGTCTTGACCTCGGTGTAGCCGCGGGGACGGCCCATCTCCCGGCTCAGGGCCACCAGGGAATTGAAGACCTCCGTCCCGGCCGGGAACCAGAACGCCGACCCCGGCGCGGTCTCCGAGAAGCTGAACAGGCCGAGCTGCGGTCCCAGGCGACGGTGGTCGTTGGCGCGGGCGCGCTCGAGCTGCTCCAGGTACTGCCTGAGATCCCTGTCGGAGAAGAACGCGGTCCCGTACACGCGGGTGAGCATCTGCCGGCTGGCGTCGCCGCGCCAGTAAGAGCCGGCGACCGACTGCAGCTTGAACGCCTTCACGCGCCTGGTCGACGGGGCATGCGGGCCGCGGCACAGGTCGGTGAACGGCCCGTTGGTGTACAGCGACACGGTCTCGGCACCTTCGTTGGCAACGAGATCCTCAATCAGCTCCACCTTGTACGGCTGGTTCTCGGCCCGGAAGCGCTCGAGGGCCGCCTGCACCGGCACGTCCTCACGCACGAACGGCTCGTCGGCATCGATGTGGCTCCGCATCTCTGCCTCGATCCGGGGGAACTCCTCGTCGTTGACCGTCACACCGGCCGGGAAATCGAAGTCGTAGTAGAAGCCGTTGTCGATCGCGGGACCGATCGAGATCTTGACCCCCGGGTAGAGGTCGAGCATGGCTGCGGCGAGCACGTGGGCGGCGTCGTGTCGGACGAGCTGGAGCGCCTCATCCCCGCTGCGCTCGGTCACGATCTCGAGCCGGGGAGGGGAGCCGTTGCCGGCCGGCAGGGGCCGGGCGAGATCACGCAGTTCGCCGTCGACCTTGATCGCCAGCGCGGCGCGGGCCAGCCCGGCGCCGATAGCGGCGGCCGCGTCGGCGCCCGTGGCGCCGTCCGGCAACGTCAGCGTCGTTCCGTCAGGAAGCTCATAGTCCATCGCGCCCGCCGATGCTAGCCACGCACGGTGCGCGGCCGCGAGGAGCGCGACCGGGGGCGCTGCTGCGGCTCGGCGGCGCGGCGGGCGAGCCGGCGCCGTACGACGCGATAGGCAACCAGCCCCACGGCAATCGGCAGCACCACCAGCAGCAGGATGCCCAGGCCGGCGGTCAACGACATCAGCACGATCGCGAGCACGAGAGCGAGGACCGCGTCGGTGAGCAGATCCCGCCGGCGGCGGCGGAAGCGCTGCTCACGGCGCCGTCGCTCCGGGGAGCCGGGCGCGCGTGGAGCGCGGGCCGGGCGGGGAGCGCTGCGCGCCGGGGCGAGGCCAGGCTCAGGCCGGGCAGGACGATGCTCGGCCGCAGAGTTCGCGCGCGGCGCCGCATGCGCTTTGGCCATGGTCGATCCCCTTGCTTGTAGCATCTTCGCCGCCCACCGCGGGATCGCCTCCCGCGCGGGATGAAATTTCTCTCAGGTCCCCACGCCGAGCAGGATGGCGCCGGGCCGGGGCGAAGGTGGAGTTCACGGCCGATGCCCGGCCCACCGAGGACGCTCTCGATGCCGCCTACAGGACAACTCGCCGCTGCCCGTCCCCCCGCGACTCGCCGGCGCCCGCTGCCGCCGCTGCTCACCCCCTCGCAGCGCCTGCGCCGCGTCCTGTGGCTGACGGTCGCCATCTGCCTGGTGCCGATCGTCATCTCCTACGGGACGACGATGACCGGCCCGTCGAACTCCAGCTTCACCATCCGGAGCTTCGAGTGGCTCCGTGACCACGGCGGCGCCGGAATCGCATCATCGATCGAGAGCTTCTACTACAGCCTGAGTGCGCCGTCGACCGGAGGGCCGGCGCTGCACTCGCTCTCCCTCAAGGGCCGTCCCGTCGCGCAGATCCACCCGCGGGACATCAGCCCGCTGATCTCCCCCCCGCTGTCCGGCGAGGGCGTGTGGGTGCCGACCGAGACGTGGAGCGGGTCGAACGCCCCGGTCCAGATCACACAGTTCCGCACCGACCCCAACTATCCCCAGATGGTCGCGGGTGTGGCGTGGATCGACCCCAAGCGAACGTCGATCGTCCTGTACCCGGGGCAGCTCGAGCCGGCGGTGTCGATTCCCAACCGCGGGCCGATGGAGGTGCCGACAGCGTTGCGCTCGCGCCTGCTGGCCACGTTCAACAGCGGCTTCAAGCTCCAGGACTCCCACGGCGGGTTTGCCGTGGGCGGCCACACGTATGCGCCACTCCACAACGGCATGGCGACGTTCGTGCACTACACCGACGGCCGCGTCGACATCGCCAACTGGAGCTGGGGTCAGGCCGTCCCGGCCGGAGTCGACTACGCGCGCCAGAACCTGCCGCTGATCGTCGAGGGCGGTCGCCCCAATCCCAACCTGAGTGACGGGCCCGAGTGGGGCGCCACCCTGGGCAACGCGGTCCGCGTATGGCGCTCCGGCGTCGGCATCGACGCCCACGGCGACCTGATCTACGCCGCGGCCAACTACCAGACCGTCGGCTCCCTGGCCCAGATCCTGATCCGGGCGGGCGCCGTCCGGGCGATGCAGCTGGACATCAACTCCTACTGGACGACGTTCAACTCGTACGCCCAGCCGGACGCCGGCAGTCCGAGCAGCCTCCTGTCGAGCATGACCCGCCCGGCGACGCGCTACCTCACCCCAGACGACCGGGACTTCTTCGCCGTCTACCTGAAGTAGACAGGACCTGCGCCACGCGCCAAATCCCGGCGGCGCTCAGAGATTTGTCGCCGATTTTGCGCTCTGCCTGCACGTGGTGCCAGATCACCCGGCCGGTGCGGGATCTGGCGCGCCGTGCAGGGCCTCTTTCCGGTGCAAAGACGCCGTAGCGGGCGGTCAGCGCCGGACCCGGAACCGGAAGCGGCCGATCGTCCGGGGCGCGACCATCACCAGCGGGCAGGCCCGTGCCGGATTGGTGCGACAGACGAGCGATTGGCTCTCGGTGATCACGCCCTGGAAGCTGCCCGCGCACCAGTGGCCGCCGAGCCGCCCCGGAACCAGCCGGACCCGTACGGTGCTGCCGGCCGTCCCCCCGGGCAGCGCCAGCGCGGCGCGCGACCGGCAGCCGGTTCGTGTCGGCCCCGTGACCGTTACCGAGTCCGTGCGGCGGTACTCGCCGGTGGTTCCGGTCGTCGCCGGGATCCGGAGGCTGACGGTGAACGCACTGTGCGGGCCGCCCGTGGCCGGGCGGACCCGGACGGGCGCCAGCGTCGCGTCCGCAGCGATCGGCACCGCGACGGCCACGATCACCAGCAGTGCCGGGGACAGGATGAGCAGACGACGCCTCATCGGCGGCCAGTCTAGCCCTGCCTGCAGCGGCGCCACCGGCCCGTCCTCCGCTACATTTACGTCCTCCCGGACGATTAGCTCAGCTGGGAGAGCGCCGCCTCGACAAGGCGGAGGTCGCTGGTTCGAGCCCAGCATCGTCCACTCCTACTCTCGACCGATGACGCCGTCGCGCTTCGGCCTCCAGGCGCCGCGCCACGTGTCGTCTCGAATGCCGCACCAGTTTGCCCGGGGTGCTGAGCCACGCGACCACGGCAGGAGCAGGCGGCGGCCGGCGGCGCAGGGGTCGGTTGCTCATGCTCGCGGCGGCGGTGGCCGCCTGTGCGCTCCTGGCTGCCTGCGGTGGCCAGCAGGTGACGAAGTCAGACGCGGTCGCCCGGGGAAATGCGATCTGCGCCCGGGCGCTCCGCGACATCCGGGCGGTGCCGGCGGCACCGGGCGCGTTAGGTTCACTCGGCCCCCTGGCGGCGTACGTGCGGCAGGTGGCGCCGATCGTCGAGACGGAAGCCAAGGCGATCCGTCGCCGTGGGGATCGTCCTCGCCGGGGTGATCCTGCTGCTCATGGGTGGCGTGAGCCTGCTCCAGCAGCGAACCAGCGGCATCCGCCTGCGCTTCCGGACCGCGACGTGACCGGCGTTCTCTCAGCGGAGCCGCTCCTGCGCGCCGAGCGGGTGACCGTTGCGCGCGGGTGGCGGACGGTCGTGCGCGACGTGACCCTCGGGCTCTGCCGGGGTGAGATCGTCGCCCTGCTCGGTCCCAACGGCGCCGGCAAGAGCACCCTGCTCGACGCGCTGGCCGGGGCGCTGCCGGCAGCCGGCGGCCGGATCGAGCGCCGGGGCCGGGTCGCGATCGCCCTGCAGTCCGCCGACCTGGCCCGGCGCAGCGTCGTGGCCAGCATCGAGCTCGCGCTGGGCTGGTGGGGTATTCCCCGGTCCGAGCGCCCGGCGCGGGCCCGGGCGGCGCTGGAGGCGATGGGCGCCGGCCATCTTGGGCAGCGATCGGCCGGCGGGCGACGCTCGTCGTCGTCCACGACCGGGCGCAGGCGTGGGCGCTCGCCGACCGGCTGCTGATCCTCATCGGCGGCGGGCTGGTGGCCGACGGGGCCCCCCGCGAACTGCTGGAGGCGCCACCCACGGCCACGGTGGCCCGCTTCCTGGGCTACGACGGGCATGTGCTCGACGGCGGGGAGTGGCTCCTGACCCGTCCCCCCCACGTCGTCCTCGATCCGGCGGGGCCGCTCGAGGCGTCGGTCGTGCGCGCCATGGCGCTTGAGGACGGATTCCGCCTCGAGCTCACGCTCGCCAATGGGCGGCTGTTCATCGTCTGCCCCCTCCCCGCGCCCCGGGTGGGCGATACGGTGCGGCTTCGCATCGCCGGCGGTGCCCGCTTCGCCAGATCGGCGGCGCTGGACGAGCGGGCGGTGATGAGCGCATGACCGACACCCCACCTGACACTCCCGCCATCGACGAGCTCGTCAAGATCGGCACAGCGGCCAGCGCGCTGGGTGTGAGCGCCGACACGCTGCGCCGGTGGGAACGCGCGGGCAAGATCCGCTTCCAGCGCCGCGACAACCAGCGCTACCTGTCGGCGGCGGACCTGTCCAAGCTCCTGAGCGACCGGAGCGCCAAGGGCCTGACGAGCACCCGCAACCGGATGCAGGGCATCGTCGTCGCCGTCAAGCGAGACGAGGTGATGGCCCAGATCGACATGATCTGCGGCCATACCGGATCGTCTCGCTCATGTCGCGAGAGGCCGCCGATGAGCTGGGGCTCAAGCCGGGCGCCCAGGCGACCGCCGTCGTCAAGGCGACGACCGTGATCGTGGAGACGCGGTAGATCCCCTCACACCACGGGCTGGCCGCCCCCCGGAGTCGTGCCGGGCCCCGTGGGAGATGGTGACGCCGGAGCGGTACCGTTGTCGCCGGGCTCGTCCGGCGCCCGCAGCCACTGCACGATTCGGCCGTTGCGGATCAGGAAGTTGGTCCGCGCCGTCTGACCGGTGCCGGAGCCGCAGCCGGCTCCGGCCCCGGGACGATTGGTCAGCCTGAACAGGACGTTGACGTACGGCCCGTACCTCTGCGCCGAGAGAAACCGCGCGCCGCACGGCAGTCGTGCCATCGCCGTCTCGACCTGGCCGAGGCTGCGCAGCTGGATCGGCGGGCCGTTGCCGGCGAAGAAGACGCTCGGAAACCGGAAATAGCGCGCGGCGGCAGCCACGTGCCCCGCGCGCAGAGCCTCCGACCAGCCTCGGATCACGCTGACCTCGGCCGGGGGCACCCCCGCCGAGGGCGGCGGCGGCGCCTGGCCGGATCCGACGCGCAACAGTTCGCTCGCCGAGCCGCACCCGGCGAGAACCACCGACACCGCTGCGGCGGCGAGCACCTTCCCGGCCCGCGACATCCAGCGATCATCGCAGGCCGGCCAACCCGTGCCCGTGCCCATGCCACGGGAACCGGATGCCGGGGCTACTAGGCCCGTCCCCGGACCAGATCGAGCAGGTGCCCCAGCACGCGCCCTCCGTCGGCGCGGAGGCCGTTGTGGTCGAATTCGCTGGTGACCCACGGCCGCATCCGGGCGATCTGGGCCGCGGTGTCCTCCGAGAACGCCCGCTCGACGTACATGTCCTCGGTGTAGATGGCCGCCGCGCACGGCACCTCGTTGGCCGCCAGCACGTCCGGGTCGTACAGGACCGGCCACTCGTGACGGGCCAGGAGCTGGGCGGCGTCGCGCAACGGCGCCAGGGCGCGGTAGTCGTCGAACATCCACGGGTAGACATGCTCGCCGGTGAACAGATCCAGGTCATCGTCGAACTCCCGCGGAAGCACCCGTTCCGCCGCCCAGGCCGTGACGCCGCCGTCGGCGTAGGAGGACTCGTGCAGGATCGCGTACAGCGGATTGCGCGCGAATCCGGGGGCGCCGGCGACGTCGTGCAGGAACGCGGGCGAGTCGACGGGAAGCTCCAGGATGTGATGCAGGCTCTCGGCCCCGTCGCTCATTCCCAGCATCAGCCCCAGCTGGCGCAGCCGCCGCCAGGTCAGCTGATCGCCGTCCGGCAGGACGATTCCGCCGTCCTCGACCGCCGTGCGCAGCCGCCGGACCCGCTCCCGGTCTTCCGGGAACCGCTCGTAGTAGCGGCGATTGCGCTCCAGCACGCGCGCGTAGGTCCGGGCGTAGACCTCGTCGATCGAGCGGCGCAGCGGCGGGAGCCCGCCGGTCAACAGCGCCTCCCTCAGGCCGGCCGGCGCCAGCGACAGGTAGGCGAGGACGCAGAAGCCGCCGAAGCTCTGACCGAGCACGCTCCAGCGATCGACCTCGAGGCCCTGCCGGACGAGCTCGGCGTCGCGCACGATGGAGTCGGCCCGGAAGTGGGTCAGGTAGTCGGCCTGCTCACGCGCCGTCATCCCCGGGGGCTGCCCCACCGGCGCGGAGCGACCGGTGCCGCGCTGGTCGAGCAGCAGCACGCGGTAGTCGCTCAGTGCATGATCGAGCCAGCCCGGAGAGCGCGGACGTCCGGATGGCCGCACCGCCTCGTGGCCCGGGCCGCCCTGGAAGTAGACGAGCAGCGGCCGGTCGGTTCCATCCGGGTCGGCGACCTCGCGGGCGAAGACCTCGATCGTCGGTCCCTGCGGGCGAGCGTGATCAAGCGGCACCTCGAAGACATGCTCGACGCAGACCAGCCCCGGGACCCGGATGTGGGTGTGCATCCACCAATCATGCAGCCTGCGGCGGTGCGATGAGCGCCGCCTGCCCCGGCCGGGACCGTCCGGCGGACGCCACCCCGGTCAGGATCTCGTGGACGAGGCGTGACGCCACGGGTGCCGTGACGTCCCCTGAGCCCGCCGAGGTGGCTGAGCCCGGGGGCGGACCTCGGCGTGGGTGGCACGCGTACTGAGGACGTGTACCGCCTGTGGCTGATCGCGGTCGTCTCGGTCCTCCTGGCGGGCTGCGGCGGCACCCAGGGCGCCGCGTCGAGCCGACATGCCCGGACGTGCCACGGCCCGACCTGCCCGGCCGGCACGGCGCGGGTGCCGGCGGCGCCGCCCCGGCGCCTCCGGAGGTTGCGAGCGCGGCCCCAGGCACTCGTCACCGACGAGGCCCAGAACCTGCTCGCGGTCGTGGATCTGCGCTCCCGGACCGCCAGGTCGTTCATCGGCCTGCCCACCGGCCCGGAATATGTCGCCGCCGAGCCCGGGGTGGCGCTGGCCACCAGCCCCCCCGCCGGCGCCGTCACTCTGCTGACGGGCCATCCGCTGCGCGTCGCCAAGGTCCTGCGCGGCTTCGGGTCACCCCGCGTGATCGAGATCACGCCGGACCGGCGCCACGCCTACGTCACCGACGACAGCCCCGGGACGCTGACCGCGATCCGGATCAGCGACGGCCACATCACCGGGACGCTGACCGTCGGCGCCCACGCCCACCACATGGCCTCGAGCCCTGACGGGCGGCGGCTGTGGATCGCCCTGGGTGAGCAGGCCCGCACGATCGTGGTCGTCGACACATCTCGCGTCGAGGCCCCGCGGGTGATCGGTCGATTCGATCCGGGCTTCGCCGCCCACGACCTCGCCTTCAGCCCGGACGGCCGGCGCGTGTGGGTGACATCGGCCGCCGGCCCTGACGTCACCGTCCTACGCGCGAGCGACCACCGGCCGCTGTTCGGCGTCCCGGTCGGCCCGCCCCCGCAGCACGTCGCATTCGCCGGCGGCGACGCGTACCTGACCAGCGGCTACGGAAGCACGATGGAGCAGGTGTCCGCCGGCACCGGCCGGATCCTCCGGCGAGCCCGCACTCCCTACGGCTCGTTCGAGGTCGATGCCGGCGGTGGCTTCGTCACCACCGCGTCGCTGCTCGACGGCGAGCTGGCCATCTACAGCCGGCACCTGAAGCTCCTGCACGTGATCAAGCTCGGTCCCGCCACCCGCGACGTCGCGATCTCCGCTTCGTGACGCCGCCGGAGGCCCCCGCGGTCGCCGCTTTCCCGGCCCTAACGTGATGGAGGTCATGGTCTCCTCCCCTCCCCCCACCGAACTGATCGACGAGCGGATCGACATCCTCGCCAGGCAGCCGTTCCGGTCCCGCTTTCACCTCCGCGGGCGCGAGCACGCGCTCGTCCAGTTGCGCGGCACGCAGGCGATCCGCCGCCACGGCGAGGACCTGATCGCCCGGCGGCTGGCCCCGGCCGAGCCGGTCAACGACGGTCGCCAGACGCCGTATCGCGGCCACCCGGTGTTCGTCGCCCAGCACGCCACCGCGACGTGCTGCCGGCGGTGCCTGGAGCGCGCCCACCAGATCACCCGGGGGCACGAGCTGACCCCGGACGAGCGGCGCTACGTCGTGGACGTGATCATGCGCTGGATCGAGCGCGAGTTCCCGGAGGCGCCGCAGTAGTGCGCACTAGGCGACGGGGCGGCCATCACTCCGATTTTCAGCGTGCAGATCGCGCCAAACCTTCCACGCCCCGAGGGATTTGGCACCACGCGCACGCTCCACCCCAACACCGCGCCGGACCGTCGCGTGATCGCCTAATTTGGCACGTGATGCACGCCCCGCGCCGGCTCATCTGGAGCGGCCGGACGGTGGGGCGCGGTCGCGACGGTCACGAGCCGCGGAAATCCGCTGAACGGGGATGCTGTCCGCCGGAGCTTGCGCCATAGTTGGAGGCGCATGGATGCGCTCGCCCCAAAACGCTGCCCGCACTGCATCCGCATCCTCTCCACGGTGTCGGTGGACCAGGCGGAGGAGTTCGCCGTGCGTGGACCGGTTCTGGTCTGTGAGCGGTGCGACGCCGTCCCACACGCTCACGAATCGCTTCACCTGCCGTACGACTGGGACTGACGAGCGCCGGCGCCGGACGCGGGATCCGCGCCGGACGGGTCGCGAGCATGCACCGCGCGACAGATCAGGGCGCCAGTCGCAGACGGGGGGCTGTGCGTGTGCGGGGCGCCAAATCATCCGGGCCGGTGCGGGATTTGGCGCGAGCTGCACGCAAAATCCGGACCAACCCACGGTCAAGCGGCCAGCTGGTCCGCCAGCTCCGGGGCCAGGTCGCCCCGGTCAGCGACCGCGACCGCTTCCAGTCCCAGCCAGGCGGCGACGAGCCCCAGCTCGGCCGCGAGCTCGGCGGCGACGAGGGGCCGGTCGACGCCGTTCTCGCCGAAGGCGCCCTGGACGCGCAGCGTCCCGGTCGTCCGGTCGGACTTGACGTCGACCCGGGCCACCAGCGCGTCGCCGAGCAGGAACGGCAGGACGTAGTACCCGTGGACACGCTTGGGCGCCGGGGTGTAGATCTCGATCCGGTAGCGAAAGCCGAACAGCCGCTCGGTGCGCCGGCGAAACCAGATCAGGGAATCAAACGGCGACAGCAGCGCCCGGGCGTGCAGCCGGCGCGGCCGGCGGGCCGCCGGCCACAGGAAGGCCGGTGCCCCCCACCCCTCCACCTCGACCGGGATCAGCTCCTCGCCGGCCACGAGCTCGGCCACGCGAGCCTTGGACGCCGCGCGGGGCAGGCGGAAGTAGTCGCCGAGGTCAGGCTCGGTCGCCACGCCGAGAGCCTGCGCGGCGATCCTCACCAGCTGACGTTGCGCGTCCTCCGGGGTCGGCGTCGGCCGCTCCCGGATCTCGGCGGGAACCACACGCTCAACCGTGTCGTAGAGCCGCTCGAAGTTGACGCGCCGCGCAGCCGCGACCTGACCGGTGAAGAACAGGTACTCGAGCGCGACCTTGCCCTCATGCCAATTCCACATGTGCCCAGGCCGCGGCGGCGGACGGACCGCCCCGGTGTCCCGGGCACGGATCGGCCCCTGCTCGGTGACCAGCTCGAGCGTCTCGGCCACCAGCTCCGGCTCCTCGCGGGCGACCCGGGCGATCGACCCCCAGGCCTCGCGCTGGACGTCGGCCATGCGCCAGCGAAGCAGCGGGTGGAGCTCGATGGGGATCAGCGAGGCCTCGTGCGCCCAGTACTCGACCAGCCGGCGGTCGACCCTCCCGGTCCCGTGGCCGGCGATCAGGTCCAGGCGCGCGCGGTCGTACGGGCCCAGCCGGGAGAACACCGGCATGTAATGGGCCCGGCTGAACACGTTGACCGAATCAAGCTGGAGCACCCCCAGGCGCCTGACCAGATCAAGAATCTGTCTCGTGCTCGGCGCCGCTGCCGGCCGGGGCCGATCGAAGCCCTGCGCCGCCAGCGCGATCCGGCGGGCGCCGGCGGCGGTGATCCGACCCGCGCGGGGCGCGCTGGGCCGCGGCGCAATCCTGGACGTGGGCATGGCCGTCAACTCTCCCAGGTCGGCCGGGCGTATGCCCGTTTCCGCCGGAGACCCCTACGTCGCGGGCGAGGGGGTCCTAGGCGGCTGCTCCTAGGACTCCTAGGCCGTCAGAGCTAGGAGGGGCGCCGCCGTCATCTGTGCCCGGTTGCCCGATGTGGGAACGCCGCCGGTCACGGATGCTGATGGCGTGAAGATCGCTCTCCAACATCCCCGCTTCGGCCGCCTGCTGGCGGCCCTCGCCGCTTCCCAGCTCGGCGACTGGCTGTACAACCTGGCCCTGCTCGCCTACGTGCAGCAGCGCACCCACTCCACCACCTGGCTGGGTCTCACGACCGCGGCCCGCATCGCCCCGATGGTCATCGCCGGCCCCCTCGGCGGGCTGATCGCCGACCGGTTCGACCGGCGCCGCGTGATGATCGCCGCCGACGTGATTCGCGCCGGGCTGATGGCGGCCCTCGTTCTCGTCGCCATCGCCGGGCTTGGGGTCATCCTTGTCCCCCTCCTCGCCGCTCTCGCCACGTTCGCCGCGGTCCCCTACCCCCCAAGCGTCGCCGCGGTCACGCCACGACTCGTCCCTGCGTCCCAGCTGGCCGCGGCCAACGCGGCCCGGGCAACGATCGCCCCCATATGCGTCGCCGCCGGCCCGGTGCTCGGCGCGATCCTGCTGGTGCTGGGGCCGCCCAGCATCGCCTTCGCCGTCAACGCCCTCACGTTCGTGGCCTCCGGTCTCCTCGTCGCATCGATTCCGGCCGGCCACGAGTTCCGAGCGGTGTCCGCCGAGGATGATCAGGCTCATCTGGCCGGCGCGCTCCGCGAGCTTCACCAGGGGCTCCGCGCGCTGGTCGCGGCGCCGGAGGCGGGACGCATGGTCAGCTCCGATGTCGCCGCGAGCTTCGTCTATGGAGCGCAGACCGTGCTGCTGCTGCTCGTTGCCGGCCGTCTGGGGCTAGGGGCGGACGGATACGGCTATCTCCTCGCCGCCCAGGGTCTCGGCGGGATCCTTGGCGCGGCCGTCGCCGGGCGCCTGGGAGCGGCCGGAGCGCGACGCTCGACGCTCACCGTCGCGCTGCTGCTGGTGGCGGTCCCGCTGCCGCTGCTCGCCGTCACCACGAGCGTCGTGGTGGCGATCCTGCTGGGCATCGTGGCCGGCGCCGGAGCGCTCGTCGTCGAGGTCGTCGCCGACACGCGGCTGCAGTCGACGCTGGACCAGACGCGGCTGGGCTGCGCCTACGGGTTCGCCTTCGCCGCCTCCGTCGGCGGGATTGCCGTGGGGGCGCTGGTCGCCCCCGTGCTGGTGGCGCTGGGCGGCGTGACCGGCGCGCTCATCGCCATCGGCGCGGCCGTCGCAGCGCTCGCCGCGGTCGTCGGCCTGCGCGCCGCCGGTGAGCCCGGGAACGTGGCGGTGGCGGCGGGCGCCGAGGCCTGAGGGGCCGGGGTCGCCCGGGCACGGCGGGCCGTCGCCCCGGGCACGGCGGGCCGAGTCCGCGCGACCGGCGGGCCGAGTCCCCGCGACCGGCGACGCGCTGACCTGCACACCGCGCCAAATCAGCACCCGGCCCCGAGATCCGGCGCAGAATGGCGGCTATGCGTGCGCCTGGTGCCAAACTCGGAGGAGGGTGGGCGATTTGGCGCAATGCGCACGCTGAAATCCGGTGCAACGCGGTGCCGGGCCGCCCCGGGAGATCCCGGGACCCCGGCCCCGTGCCTCCGCCCCCCGGGAACGCCGAACCCGGACCCAAGGAAACGCCGAACCCGGAACCCGGAACCCGGAACCCGGAACCCGGACGGTCAGCTTGCGTCGGACGCCGGATCCGGCTCGAGCAGGCCGAGCCGCTGGGCGAGCCCGGCGGCCTCCACCCGGGTCCGGGCGTCGAGCTTGCTCAGGATCCGGGTCACGTGCACGGTCACCGTCTTCTGGCTGATGTAGAGGCCGGCGGCGATCTCACGGTTCGTGGCCCCGCCGGCCATCAGCCGCAGGACGTCGAGCTCCCGCGCGGTCAGGCCGATGCGCTCCGCGGCGGTCGCGTCGGTCGCCGCGCTTGCTGGCACCGTCCCGGCACCTGACCCCGGACCCATCGCGGCCTCACCCACAGCCAGATCGATCCGCGCCCGCCGCGCCAGATCCTCCAGCTCCCGCCGCAGCGGCTCGGCGCCGAGCATGGCGGCGGTGGCGTGCGCCGCCGCGAGGACCAAGGGGATCTCGGCCCGCGACCCGCCGGCGGCCAGCGTGAGCTCCGCCTGGCGCCAGCGGGCGTACACGGCCTGAAACACGTTCCCGTGCTCGTCCCAGCGCGCGGCGAGGCCCGCCCAGGTGTCGGCCGACGCGCTCCCCGCGGCCCGCTCGGTCTCGGCGCTCGCCGTGGCGACGAACAGCAGCGGCTCCGGCGACATGTGGCTCGTGATCAGGTCGCGGCCGACGTCGCAGACGGCGACCGCCCGGCTCACCGCCTCGGCCTCCTCGGCGCTCGCCCGCATCGTCCGGGCGCGGCCGGCCAGCTCGGCCTCGGCGCGGGCACCGGCGGCGATCAGCGGGGCCAGGTATGTCGCCGCGGAGTCGTCGGTGGGCTCGCGTCGCGCCAGCTCGGCGTCGACAACCGCCCGGGCCGCCTCCGGCCGGCCATCCCACAGCGCCGCATCCGCTCGGGCCGCCGCGAGCGGCCCCGTCCACATCGAGCCGACCGCCTGGCGCTGCTCGCGCTCCGCGTCCTGCAACGTCCGCTCGGCGGCCTGGGGCTCACCGCGCAGGGCCTGCAGCTGGGCCTGAACGGACAGGGCCGAGGACCTCCCCACCCCCCAGCTCGTCCCGGCCTCCACGGCCTCCGGCAGGATCTCATCGGCCTCATGCCAGCCACCCTGGCGGATCAGCCGCCACGCGAGCTCGGCAATCAGCATCGGCAGCACGCCCGGGACCCCCTCGCGACGGGCCATCGCGACGCCCGCCCGCGAGACGTCGATTGCCTCGCGCATGCGACCGGCCTCGTCCAGTAGCTCGGCCAGGTTGATGTAGGAACGTGTCAGCTCCTCCGGGTCGCCCAGCTCCTCCGCCAACCTCTGGGCGCGCCGGGCCGTGGCGATCGCCTCCTCTGGGGAGCCGGTCATCCGCTGCGCCGGGCCCAGAGTGTTGAGGATCCGGCACTCCTCGGCCCGGGCGCCGGCCTCCTGCGCGAGCGCCAGCCCCAGCTCACAGCGCTCCCGCGCCTCGGCGCCCCGACCCAGCAGCATCAGAAGATGCCCCTGGGCGCCGAGGACCCGGGCGCGGTCGGCTGCCGGGGCGTCGGCGGGCATCATCGCGATGGCGGTGCCCAGCTCGGCGAGCGCGTCCCGCGACAGGCCGCTGATCCACAGGAAGCGGCCGATGCGCTCGTGCAGCCCCACGGCGGTCAGTGGCTCCCGCTCGGCGTCGACCAGGGCCAAGGCGCTGCGCGCCAGGGCGGTGGCGCGGTCCGAGTCGCCGGTCAGGTGAATCGCTTCGGCGGCGCGACGCAGCAACTCGACCCGCGAGGGGCTGTCGGCCCGGCGTTCCGGGGCCACCGCGTCCCACAGCTCCGCGGCACGCTCGAAGTGAGCATTGGCCTCGGCGAACGCCGCCATCCGCTCGGCCTCGACTCCTGCCTGCGCGGAGGCGGCAAACGCGGCGGGCAGATCATGGGCGGCCGACCAGTGAGCGGCGAGCTCGGCAGCGACGCCGCGACCGGAGACCGAGAGACCCGGGTCCTCGGCGAGCGCCCGGCCCAGGGCCGCGTGCAGCGGGCCGCGCTCCCCCGGGAGGAGGTCGTCGGCGATCGCCTCGCGAAGCAGTGCATGACGGAAGCGGTACGTGTCGCCGGCGTCCTGGACGAGCACGTGGTGAGCGACCGCCTCGCGCAACCCGGCCACCAGGGCATCCCCATCCAGCGGAGCGGCCGCCACCAGCAGGCGATGGCGGACGCGCGCGCCCGCGGCCGCAGCCACCCGCAGGACGGACTGCGCAGCCGGGCTGAGCGACTCGATCCGCAGCATCAGCGCGTCACGGACGTCGTCAGGCAGCGATCCGTCGGCGCTGCCGCCACCGGCGGCGATCAGCTCTTCGGTGAAGAACGGGTTGCCCTCGGCCCGCCGGAACAGCTCCTCGACGAGCGCCGGCGCCGGCGCATGACCGAGGATCCCAGCCAGCTGCTCGGCCAGCTCGTGTCGGCTGAAGCGCTCCAGCGTCAACCGTGTCACCGTTCGCGACCGGTCGGCCTGGGCGACGAAGGCGCGCAGCGGATGACGGCGGTGCAGCTCGTCGGTGCGGTAGGTGACCGCCACGACCAGCCGCTCGCGGCGACGGTTGCGGATCAGGAAGCTGAGGAAGTCACGCGTCGACGGGTCGGCCCAGTGGGCATCCTCGACGATCAGCACGAGCGGGTGCTCGCCGCCCAGCCCGCCGAGCAACGCCAGCAGCAGCTCGAACAGACGGCCCTGGGCGAGCGACGACGCGCCCAGCGACGTCTCCTCCCCCTCCAGCTGGGGCAGGAGCGGCGCCAGCTCCCGGATCCCACGGCCGAGGATGTCCGCGAGCTCTGCCGTGCTCACGCTCCGGAGGGCGCCGACGAGCGGCGCGTACGGCAGTTCGCCGCCGCCGAGGTCGACGCAGTCGCCGGCGAGCACCCGGGCCCCCTCGCGCTCCGCGCGCCCGGCGAACTCCGCCACGAGGCGGCTCTTGCCGACACCGGACTCGCCGCCGATGAGGACGAATCGCGGGTCGCCGCCGGCAGCGGCCCGCGCCAGCTCGGTCAGCTGCGCCAGCTGCTGCGTCCGGCCGACGAACTCCGGGCTGGCGACGCGCAACGACACGGCCGCAAAGGATTCCATGTCACGCGGCGCGTCGCGGCGACGCCTCTGACGTTGCATCACGGACCGGACGCCGGTTGAATTGACGGCGTCAGTCGTCGACGTGAGGAGAGGCTATGCAGCGATCAACCGACCGGATTCTGACCACGCACACGGGAAGCCTGCCACGGCCGCCCGCGCTGATGGAGGCACTCCAGCGGCGCGATCACGGAGAACGCGACGGCTCAGCCCTCGCCGGCCAGGTCCGCGGGGCCGTCCAGGAGATCGTCGACCGCCAGGCGGCCGCGGGTGTGACGGTCGTCAACGATGGTGAGGCGAGCAAGATCGGCTACTCGACGTACGTCAAGGAGCGGCTCGACGGCTTTGGCGGCCAGGGTGGCCTCGGCGGCGTGCCGGCCGACCTGGCGGAGTTCCCGGACTACATGCAGCGGGTGATGGGCGAGATCGACATCGACATGCCGGCGTGTGTCGGCCCGGTCTCCTACCGAGACCTCGAGGCGGTCCGCATCGACATCGCCAACCTGAAGGCCGCCGTCGCGGACTCCGACGTCGCCGACGCGTTCATGACCGCCGCCTCACCGGGCGTGATCTCGGTCTTCCTCCAAAACCGCTACTACGACAGCCATGAGGAGTACATCGCGGCGCTCACCGACGTGATGAAGGCCGAGTACGAGGAGATTCACCGCGCGGGCCTGGTCCTGCAGCTCGACTGTCCGGACCTCGCGATGACCCGCCACATGCAGAACGATGAATCGCTGGATCAGTTCCGCGAGCGCGCGAAGCTGCACGTTGACGCCATCAACCACGCCACGCGCGACATCCCGCCGGAGGACATGCGCATCCACCTGTGCTGGGGCAACTACGAAGGCCCCCATCACCACGACATACCGCTGCGCGACATCATCGACATCGCGTTCGAGGCGCGGCCGGCCGCGATCTCCTTCGAGGGCGCGAACCCACGCCACGAACACGAGTGGACGGTGTTCGAGGACGTCACGCTGCCCGAGGGCAAGATTCTGATCCCGGGGGTGCTCGACTCGACCACCAACTACGTGGAGCACCCGGAGCTCGTCGCGCAGCGGATCATCCGCTACGCCGAGCTGGTCGGACGCGAGAACGTCATCGCCGGCAGCGACTGCGGCTTCGCGACATTCGCAAACTTCCTGGCCATCGATCCCGGGATCACGTGGGCCAAGCTGCACGCGATGGCCGAGGGGGCCCAGCTCGCCTCGAGCCGGCTGTGGTAGCCGGGCGCGCTCAGGGCTGGTTCCAGCGGAACGTGACGGTCGCCCCGGCCGCAAGCTGGTATTTGAACGCCCGGCCCTTCCACGCGACCGTGAAGCGGATCGGCCGGCTCGAGTTGTTGTAGGCGAGCAGGACCAGGCTCCCGTCCGGGTTGCGCAGGGCGACGTCATCGAGTCCCGGCGTCGCCACGTTGACGCCGGGACCCGGATACCGGTAGCCGACGAAGGTGCCGCTGGCGATCCGCTGCGCCCCCGGGGTGACGAACGCGCTCGCCTGCCCCAACTGGTAGTAGCTGGCCTTCAGCGACACCGTCCCCGTCCGCGGGTCGATCGTCGCCAGCGGGCTGCAACCTTTGCAGCCGTGGTTGGGAAGCTGCGCCGGACCGCCCTTGGGATCGAGCGCCACGTTCCAGAGGGCGACGGTGCTCGCCCAGTTGCGCAGGGATGAGATGACGACCTCGCTGATCGGCGTCGGCGTGAGCCCGGGGGAGCACTCGTCGACGATGCCCTGCAGCGCCGGGTCGGCATCCCGGACCTGGGTCATCGCCGCCGGCGAGCCGAAGTAGCAGTGCCAGGCCAGGCCGGCCAGGGCCCGCGCCGCCGGCCCGCGGGCGGTATCGCTCGCATACGTCGTGGTCGGCCCCCAGCCGAGGTCGCTGCCGTAGATGCGGGCGTTCACCTTCGCCCGCGCGAGCGCCGGCTCGAGGTTGTGCATGACCCACGTCCCCTCGCTGGCGGCCGACATGTTCAGCCCCGGGTACAGCGTCGCCACGCCGGGTTCGTTCTGGGGGGTGACGGCGCCGATCGGAATCCCCGCCTTCGCGTACGCCTGGACGAACTTCACGATGTATGCCGCCCACGGGCCGTAGTCGGCGGGCAGGAGCGTCCCGCCGTTGCCGGCGTTGCTCAGCGACTTGTTGGACTTCATCCAGGCCGGCGGCGACCAGGGCGTCGCCAGGAACGAGATCGCCGGGTTCAGCGCCTTGGCCTGGAGAAGCGCCGGGAGGATGTAGGCCTGATCATGCGTGACCGAGAAGTGCTTCAGTCCCGGGTCCGACTGCCCCGACGGCAGGTCGTCGTAGGTGTACGGCTGACCGGTATGGGTGAAGTCAGAGGCGCCGATCGGCACCCGGACGAAGTTCAGGCGGAGTCCGCCGGCGCCGAACAGCCCGGCCATCAGCGCCTGCTGTGTCGCCGGGGGGAGGTCGCGCTCGATGAGCCACGCGGAAGTGTCGGTCATCGCCGCGCCAAAGCCCTGCACGCGCTGGTATCGGATCCCGGCGTTGATGCGGATGACGGGGCCCTGGTCGATCTTGCCGCTGCCGAAGTCGAAGGGCGGCAGCGGCGTCATGTGCTGGGCGAGGTCGGCGCTGGTCTGCACCACCGTCACGCGATAGGGGTCGGTCGTCTGCGCGGCCCCGCGGGAAACGGCACCCACCCAGCCCATCCACCCCGCCCAGAGCACCGCAACCAGCACGGCCAGGCCGACCGTCGCCCGCCCAAGGCGCGCGGCGACCGACTGCGCTGCGGGCCTCACGATGTCTGAGGGCGGACGGTCCGTGGGCTGCCGGAGCCGACGTGCGGGTGCCGGGGATGCACGTGGGCATCAACTCTCCGCCCCTCCGGAAGTTTCGCGCCCGTCAGCGGGCTGACGGGATCACGGCTGGAGGGCCGCGCCGGATGTCCCGCCCCACTCCTCCGGAGCGCGATCGGCAACCGACTGGCTGAACGTCCACTCGTGCCCGCCGATGTCGAGCACGCTGTATTGCCGCTCCCCGTAGGGGGAGTCCCGGGGCTCGGCCGTGACGCGGGCGCCGGCACCGCGGGCGCGCGAACAGTGAAGGTCGACGTCGGCAACCCGCACCATGATGCTGTCGCCGCCGGTCGGCACGCCGGCAGATGCGCCATGGTCGTGGGCCCCCGCCGGATCGTGATCGCCGAGCATGACGGCGCCCCCGCCGAACTCGAGCACCGCCCGGTGGGCGTCGACCCGCCAGCGCTCGGTGAACCCGAACGCCGAGCGGAGCCAGTCGATGGCCCCGGGGACGTCGTCGTAGACGAGTACCGGCATGATCGTCGCGGGCGGCATGGTGCGGTTGCCCCGGTCGGCGGGGACGCCGGCGTGCTGGGCGAGGCCGACGAGATTGCCGGCCGGGTCCAGCACCGAGGCCAGCCAGCGAGGCCCATCGCGCGTCGGGCCTTCGCGGGCCCCGGCCCCCGCGCGCTCGGCCTCCGCGAGCGTCTCGCGATGTCCCTGACCATGATCCACCCCAGCAGACCGGCGTCCGGCGAGGGGGCGCGGTCGGTGATCCACTGGCCGATGAGCCCCGGGGCCTCGAAGCCGGCCTCCGGCGGGTCGACGCGCCAGCCGAACACGCGCTCATAGAAGCGGGCCGAGGCCGTGACATCGCGGGCGGGAATCTGGAGGTAGCACAGTTGACCGTGCGCCCGCCCGGCAAGGGAGGTTGCCTGAGGGCTCCGCGAGCGATGCCATGGTCCGCGTGCTGCTCGCCGCCTGGGAGACGATCGGCCGCTACCGCGGCTTGGCGGGTGCGATGGACGCCACCGCCGCCCAGGCCGCGCTCCTGCGCAGCGCGACCGCCGCGCTCACGTCCCATCGCACTCCTCCCGCCGCCGCGTCCTGAGCACCTGCGGGCGTCCACCCTCCGTCCCCCCGGACTCAAGCCACGTCCGCGGCTGCCGATGAACGCACCGATTCGCTGTGAGACGTATTGCCGCCAGCCTGGGCACCCTCGCGTGCGTCCTCACCCTGCCCGCGGGCGCGTTCGCCACGCCGACCGCCTCCTCCCCGGTGCGCACCGCCACCGGGACGGTCACGGCCACCGGCTCGGCGTCGCTGACGATCCAGACGGCCGGGCGGCGCATGGGCGTCATCAACGCCCTGACGGCGACCGCCACGGCGGTGACCAAGCAGGATTACCCGTACGTGTGGGCCGGCGGCCACGTCCAGGCGGGGGTGGCGAGCGTCGGCAGCAAGGGGCCGGGCTACACCGGCCACACGCGCGGCTATGACTGCTCCGGGTCGACGGCGGCGGTGCTGGCCGGTGCCGGCCTGTGGCCGCCCGGCAGCTCGGTGCCCAACGACGCATGGGTGATCCGCGAGTTGCTGGCGCAGGGGATCATCGCCCGCGAGGCCGGGGCGCCGCCGGACGAAGTGACCCTGTACGACGACCCGGGGGTCCACATCTTCATGAACATCGACGGCCGCTTCTTCGGCACGTCGGACGGGGGCGGCGGCGGGTCGCGCAGGGGCGGCCCGAGCTGGCTTGCCGACGGCGCCCCGGAGGCATCCAGCCACGTCTTCAAGCAGTACCACGTGCTTCCGTCGGTGCTCCGCGACCGCACCACCTACGGCCACAGCCTCAGCTTCCTGACCGGCGCCTCCGCGCAGCTCGCCGCCGGCGTTCAGGCCGGCGACAAGGTGCACGTCGGCTACACCGAGACGAAGTCCGGCGGCATGAGCCTGCAGGCGTTGACGTTCGTCGGCAGCGCGACGACCTCCGGCACCATCGCCGCGGTGGCCACCGACGGCAGCTCGTTCGCCATTCAGACGCCGGGCGCCCAGAGCACCACCTTCTCCACCGGCTCGCTGCCGAGCCTGGCGAGCGGCCTCCAGGCCGGAGACGAGGTGCAGGTGACCTACACGAAGCGGGCCGGGGTCCTGACGGCGCGGGCGGTCACGGTCACGGCGCCGGCTGCCACCTCGCAGCCGACCGGCACGCCGCCGCCGAGCGTCTGACCGCGCCGCCTAACGCGACCCGCGCCCGCCGGCCCCAGGAGCCGTCTTAACCCCCATCGACCATGATGGTCGCCGTGAAGCTGCAGCAGCACGGGCTCAGCGGCGGATGGCTCCTGCTGGTTCGCCGCGTGGTGTTGATCGTCGTCGGGGTTGTCCTCGTGCTCTTCGCCGCCGGCGCCGTGTACCTGCTCACGCTGCCGGGAGTGGGCGATGTCCAGCGCCGCGCCGAGCGCATCATGCGGGCGCACGGGGAGTCGGTGGCGGTCCTGCCGACGCCGCCCAAGCTGGTGGACGCGGTCGTCTCCGTCGAGGACGAGCACTTCTTCGACAACGCCGTGATCAACGTTCTGACCGGCGCCGGGCGGGCGGCAGTGGCCACGTTGCAGACGAGCCAGGATCCCGGCGGCAGCACGATCGACCAGCAACTAGCCAAGCAGCTGTACGGCCGGGGCCAGGGGGTGGCGTCGACGCTGCGCGAGATCGGCCTGGGGGTCAAGATCGCCGCTCACTACTCCAAGCACCAGATCCTCGAGATGTACCTGAACGTCGTCTACTACGGGAACGGGGACTGGGGCGTGCAGCAGGCCGCCACCGGCTATTTCCACGCGTCACCGTCACAGTTGACGTGGGCGGAGGCGTCGATGCTGGCCGGCCTGCCTGACGGCCGGGCATCCGAGGAGGGCCCACCAACCTCCGAGCCCCGCGGACTCGGCGCGAGCCCGCGGGGCTTGACCCGGAGGTGGCTTTGAGGGAGAGGGCGCGAAGGCGCTAGTTCACGCCGGCGAGCTCACGCTCGACGGACGGGGAGCGCACCTCGAACGAGTGCACGACACGCTCGGTGTTGAGCTCGTGCAGTGTCAGTCCGATGACCGCCAGCACGCCGAACGCCGCTCCGGAAGCGAACCCGAGCCAGGTGACGACGGTCCCGCCGAACACGAGGCTCGCGACGATCGTCCACGCGGCGAGTACGCCGATGATGCCGTCCAGCGTCCGCTGTGCGAGGCCGCGGCCCGGGATGGCGATGCTGCCGGCGAGAGCCACTGCCGCCGCCCCCACTCCAAGCATCAGCCACATGAAGACCGACGGGCTCCACACCTGTGACGCCACGACGAGAAAACCACCCAGTATTGCCAGACCGATATTGGTCAGATAGCGAGAGTTCATGAAAACCTCCATTGGGTCCGCCGCGGCCCGCCGGTCGCGGCGCTCGGATCTGAGGGGGACTCTCCTGATGTCCACCTCGTTCGTTGCATGCTCAAGACTATAGCTCAGTCTGAGCGCTCAGCCTAATGCCTCAGACTGCTTGCCTTCTGGGCGGCCGGGGTTCATACTCCTCGCGTGCCCAAGACCGCCTCGCGCAGCGCGCCCTCTCCCCCCGCCCGCCCCGCCTCGCGCCCGGGCGAGGGCGCCGCGCGCGGTGCCGCCGATCAGCTCAACCAGACCGCCCGCGTCCTGCTGGGGATGATCGCCGAGGGCCACGGCACCGGCTACGCCATCAAGGCCGAGATCGAGCGCTCCACCCGCCTGTACTGGGGCGCGAGCGTCGGCGGTATCTATCCGGAGCTGCGGCGCCTGCGCGAGGCGGGCCTGGTCAGCGTCCGCGACGACCCGCGGGGGGGCGCCACGCGACACGCCTACACGCTGACCAGGGCGGGGCGTGCCGCCCTCACGCGCTGGCTGACCGATCAATCAGAGCCGGGGCTGGAGATGCGACATGAGGCACTCCTGCGCCTGCGCTTCGCCGGGGTGCTCGAACCTGAGCAGCAGGTGGAGGTGGTGCGCCGGATGCGCGGCGCACACGAGCGGCGCCTCGCCGAGCTGCAGGCGCAGATCGAGAGGGGCGAGTTCGACGACCCGCTGCACCGCATGACCGTCGAGTTCGGCATCGGCTGGAACGAGTGGGCGATCGGCTGGTGCGAGGAGGCCGAGCGACGCCTGCGCCCCGGTTGACCGCCCAGGACCCGGCTTACCATCGGACCGTGATGAGCCCGACGCCGTCCTCCCCCTCCTCCAGATCGCAGCCCAGCCTGCTGACGATGTTCGTGCGCTACGGCATCGGTGCAGTGATGGTGGTGGCCGGCATCGTGCTCCTGGTGATCTCGCCCGGTGGTTTCGGGACCGAGGGATTCTCGATGGCGGTCGGCGGGGGACTGGCAGTGATCATGCTCAATTGGCTGTTCCGGATCGGCGTCAGCGGTGACCGGGAGCGCGAGGAGGAGGAGCGGGCGCGAGCGTACTTCGACCGCCACGGACGCTGGCCGGACGAGGACGAGCCGGGCTGACCTCAGCGCGTGATCCGGAAGTGGACCGGGCCGATCGTCGCCACAACCCGGATGAACTGGGGGCAGACCTGGGCGGGCGCGCACACCGGCCGCGCCAGCTCATCCACGCGCGCGCTGTAGCTCCCCGTGCACCAGCGTCCGCCCAGCTGTGCCGGCCCCACGGAGACGGTCACGGGCTCCTGAGCGTGGGTGACCGCCACCGGGGTCGAATGCTCGGCGACACAGCCGGAACCCTGCGGACCGGATACGCCGAGCGTGTAGGAGAGCTGGCTCTGTCCGCGCCGGCCACTGGCGACGAACGCCAGCAGCGTGAATCGCAGGCTGGACGTGGGGTGCCCGGCCGCCGGTGCCACCGCCAGCCGGCCGCTCGGCACACCCCCCGGCCCGGCCGGCGCCGTCGAGGTGGTCGACGTGGTCGACGTGGTCGACGACCCGGAGCCTGAGGACGAGGGGCTCGACGACGTGGTCGGCGAGCCGGGCGCCGGCGACGTCGAGCGGCGCGAGCCTGAGCCGCAGCCGGCGAGGCACAGCCCAAGCGCGGCGACGACCGCGGCGCAGGTCGATCCCGCGAGCGCTGGGCGGCTCATTGCACGGCTACCGGCGCTCCGCGAGCGCCTGCAGCGCGGCCTTGGCCTTCCCGGTGACGGGGGCGCCGTGGGCGAGCAGCAGCTGGTCGAAATCGAGGTCCAGGAGGCGGCGGTAGGCATCGGCCAAGCGATCCTTGGTCTGCTCCGGCTCGTCCATCAGCGAGTCCGGCACGAACGTCAGGCCCTCGATCCCGGGCCAGCGCACAACCCCGTCGGCACACGCCAGCGCGCGATGCGCGGGGATGTGGAGGGCCGTCTCGTCCGGACAGATCGCGCCCACCTCGTGAGCGACGATTCCCCCCGGTAACCGGTCGCCGAACTGAAACGGCGTCACCGGGCCGCGTCCGTCGAGCTCGAAGACGCCGTTGGCGACGCAGTGCACCTCGCAGCCGAACTCTTCGCGCAGCCGCCAGGAGTCACGGTCGTGGTGGCGGTTGGTGAGCAGGATGTGGTCCGGCTCGGCAGCCTGGGCGCGAAACCACTCCGTGCCGCCCGGAGGCAGCATCGGATCGATGAGCACGCGCTCGGGGACGAGGTAGTACGAGCTGACGTCGCTGTGGATGTGCGGGTGAGGGGCGGTCCAATGCCAGAGCCCCGGGGAGATCTCATTCATGTCCGGGACCCTACCCCCGGGCAGGTCCGTTGATCCGTCAACTAGAATCCGCGGCGATGGACACGATCGCCGAGACGAGACTTGAAGGCGCCGCCCTCGACGCGTGGCGCAGCTATCTGCAGAGCCACGCGTCGATCGTGCGCGTGCTCGATGCCGAGCTCGCCGCCGCGCACGGGATGACGACGCGCGACTACCAGGTTCTCCTCTACCTGTCGCAGGCCGAGGGACGGCATCTGCCGATGTCGGCTCTGGCCGAGAGCACAATGCTGACGCGGTCCGGGATCACCCGGCTGGTCGACGGGCTCGTCGAGGCGGGCTGGATAGAGCGGGTGGCCTGTCCCAACGATGCCCGGGTCTCGTACGCGCAGCTGACCGACGCCGGCTACGAAAGGCTCCGCGAGGCCGGCTGTACCCACGTGGCCAGCATTCGCCGGCTGTTCCTGGAGAGCTTCTCACCGGACGAGATCGAGCAGCTCGCGGCGTTGCTCAGCCGCCTGCCCGGCGCCCAGCCGGGCCGCCCGTGCACGGCCTGATCTGAGAAGCCCGCCCACCTGCCCGCTCCGGAGCCAAATCCGGACGGCCGCGTGCGGTCGGCCAAGATGCTTGACCACGCAACTGTTTGTGCTAGGCTCCGAGTCACTCGAACACTCAAGCATTTCTTCGGGAGGGAGCTCCCGAACGCCGACCAGCATCCGCAGATCACGTACACCGGCACGCGCCACCGTCAGCGTGAGTCCTACGGGTAGAACTGCGATGACCGACCTCCCCTCCTCCGCCCTGGACAGCGAAACCTCGCCGGCGGCGATTGCCGCCGGGACGTCGATGGGCACGGTCAGCCTCACCGTCTCCGATCTGGCTCGCTCGCGCGCGTTCTATGAGGCAGCTCTCGGACTGGTGGTCCGGGAGGTCGAGGACGGCGACCTGTTGTTCGGCGTCCCGGGCGAGCCCGCCCTCATACGCCTCCACGGTGACCCGTCCGCTCCCCCGCTGGACCGCCGCGCCACCGGTCTGTTCCACCTCGCCGTCCTGCTGCCCTCGCGCCGTGACCTGGCCCACGCGCTCGGCCGGCTGGCGCAGGCGCGGTGGCCGCTCGACGGTGTCTCCGACCACCTGGTCAGCGAGGCGCTGTATCTCTCCGACCCGGACGGCAACGGGATAGAGCTCTACCGCGACCGGCCGCGCGAGCAATGGCGCCATGACGGCGGTGAGCTGCAGATGGCGACCCTCCCCCTGGATCTGCGCGATCTGGCCGGCGAGCTGTCCGGCAGCCAACAGTCGCAGCCGACGGCGCCGGAGGGGACGGTGATGGGCCACGTCCACCTGCAGGTGGCCGACATCCCCGAGGCCGAGGCCTTCTACCGGGGGATCCTCGGCTTCGGCGTCACGACCCGCGGCTACCCCGGCGCTCTCTTCGTGTCCGCCGGCGGCTATCACCACCACCTCGGGCTCAACACCTGGCACAGCGCCGGCTCAGGCCCGGCGGCCCCGGGCGCGATCGGCCTGCGCGCCTACGAGGTGCGGCTGCCCGACGCGGCAGAACTTGATCGTGTGATCGGCCGCGTCCGCGCCGCCGGCCAGGAGACGGTGGCGGCCGGCACCGGCATCACGGCCGTCCGCGACCCATCGGGCAACGTCGTGCACCTGCGCAGTCGCTGAGCGTCGCTACTCTGTCAGATCTCGGCGACGTGGCGGAGTGGCTACGCAGCGGCCTGCAAAGCCGTCTACACCGGTTCGATTCCGGTCGTCGCCTCTAGGCCGCGGCCTGACTGCGCTGCACGGCCACCAGGCTGTCCACCTCGGCCAGCATGCGCCAGCCGGCGGGCGGGTCCGGCCGAAACAGCTCGTTGACGACCGAGGTCGCTCCCGGGCTGCCCCACCCGTGCGGCTCGTCCAGACGCGCGTCATGGAATGCCACGACACCTCCGAGGCGCACATGCGGGTGCCAGACGTCCCAATCCTCACGGCAACCCGCCGGACTGTGGTCGCCGTCGATGAAGACCAGATCGACCTCCGGCCCGTCCCAGCGCCGGCCGACGTCCTGGCTTCGCGCGATGTGCCAGCGCAGCGCGGGCCCGTGGGGTCCCACCCGCCGCCCCACAGCTCGCCGGGTGGCGAACGACGCACCGCGCCAGCCCGGGCGCATCGCCCAGCCGCTCTCGTCGATGAAGGGATCAATCAGATGGAGCTCGGCGTCCGGCCTCAGTGCGTCCACGAACACGAGCGCCGACGAGCCCTCGTACACCCCCAGCTCGGCCACGCAGCGGGCGTTCCGCGCGCAGGTGGCAAGCTGGGCCGCTTCCGCATCGGTGTGCATCGTCCGAGGTGGGATGAGGCCGCTGGCCAGCGCGACGGCCCGGAGCCCGGGATGATCCCGCAGCCGGCTGGGCGCCGCCGTGCGAAGGGCCTGAGGAAGCGGCATTGGGTGATCCTAGATGGGCTCCCTTGAGGTCTTGATGGGTCGAGTCGTACGAATGTCGAATTGGCCGATAACCCTCAACCCGCACCACCCCACTGCCGATGAGGTTTAGGTCGAAAAAGGTAAACTCGTCGTGAGGCGGGGGCGCAAAGCCAGGGGTCTCGGGGCGAGACGGCCCAGCTACCGATAACCAATGTTCACGCCGCCATGGATGGTGGCTCATGTGGAGGTTCTTCCAGAATGCCTTTGGTTATCCACCCTCGCGTACGCAAGGCTGCCGGCCGTATCGCCGCCATGACCTGCGTCGCGGTCTTTGCCAGCACCGGTGCCGCATTTGCCAGCACCGGTGCCGCATTTGCCAGTGCCGGTGGCGCATCGGAGTCGTGCCAGGCGCAGCCGGTCACGACGCCGTTTGCCAATTGGGGCGATCAGAGCAGTTACTTCCTTGCTCCCGGAGGCTCGTTTGAGGGAACGGCAGCACAGGTGGGCTGGTCCCTGTCGGGTGCCGGTCTGACCGCCGGCAATGAGCCGTTTCACGCCGGCGGGAGCTCCGGCCGGCAGTCGCTGACGATCAGCGGAGGCGGCAGCGCGACGGCGCCGTTCTTCTGCCTGGACAGCACGATGCCGGATCTCCGGTTCTTCGCCAGACAGGCGGCGCCGGGCAGCGACCTCGAGGTCCAGGCCGTCGTGCAGATCGGACACCACCAGTTCGTCCTGCCCTTGGGGTCGGTGGCCGACGGCTCGATGCCCGCGTGGGGGCCGGTGCCCCAGATCGTCCTCCAGGGCCATGTGCTGCCCCGCTGGCTCCGCCTTCCCGTCGCTCTGCGCCTCGTGGTGCCGGGCGGCCAGGGCAGCTGGCAGCTGGATGACGTGTACGTCGATCCCTTCCGGCTCGGATAAAGCCCGGGCGGGGGTCCAGCCGAGGACAACCTGAGGATGAGCGATCGGGAGCGGTATGGGGACCAAGCACAATCGCCGACCGAGCGGCTGCTGGAGGGCAGCTGGGGCCGACGAGAGCGACGCGCGTCCGAGCGTGAGCTGATCGTCGAGGCCGCCGCGGCGATCGTGTTCGTCGCGGCCGCCGCCGCTCTTCTCATCCTGGGCGGGGCGGCGGGGCTGCGGCCGGCGCTGACGATCCTCCTCATCATCGTCTACACGCTGGTGGGGCGGATCGAGTTCCCGGTCGGCACCGGCTATGTGGTGCCGACCCAGCTCATCCTCGTCCCCATGCTCCTGCTGCTGCCGCCCGCGGTCGTCCCGCTGGCGGTGGGAATCGGACTGGTCACCGGCAGCACCGTCGACTGGAGCCTCGGCCGCGTGCCGTCGCGGCGCATCCTGTCGGCGGTGCCGGACGCCTGGCACGCGATGGGTCCTGCGCTCGTCCTCGTCCTGGACGGGTCGCGGGCCATCGGCTTCGGCGACCTCCCCGTGCTGGCGGCGGCCTTGATCGCCGGCTGCCTCGTCGATCTCGCCACCTCATTGGCGCGAATGTGGTTGACCGGCTCAATGCCGGACCTCAAGGTGCAGCTGCGGGTGATCGGCCTTGTCTGGGCGGTGGACGCATCGCTGGCCCCGCTCGGGTTCCTGGCCGCGCTGACCACCCGCCACCACGGCGCCTCGATCCTGTTCGTCCTGCCGCTGGTGTTCCTGCTCTGGCTCCTGGCCCGCGACCGCAGCCAGCGCATCGATCAGGCCCACAGCCGTCTGCAGCTCGTCGAGCACGAGCGCGCCCGTCTTCAGTCAGCCGTGCGACGGCTCGGCGACGCCTTCGCGGCCAAGCTCGAGCTCAACGGCCTGCTCCAGATCCTCCTGCACGGCTCCGTCGAAGCGCTCGACGCCGCCGGCGGCTGGTTGGAGCTCGTTCCCGGCTCCGCCTTGTCGGTAACGCTCGTCACAGGAAGCGCTGGACCGCCCGCCGTGGCTGACGCGGCGCACTCCCGACGCCCGCCCGCCGGACCTGCCCAAATATGGGACGACGCCGGGTGGCGCCTCAGCCTGCCGATGCGAATCGCGGCGTCACCACGCGAGGTTGTGGGCGTGCTTGGCTTCATCCGTGAGGACCGGGCCTTTGAGAAGGATGAGATCGCGCTGATCGTGGAGCTGATCGCCAAGGCCGAGCTCGCCGCCGGGGAGATCCTGACCCACCACGCCATCCGTGAGCAGGCGGTGACCGACCCGCTCACGGGCCTGGGCAACCGCCGCAAGCTCGATGCGGATCTCGCCGCCGCGCTGAGCGAGGCGGTATCGCACCGCCCCTCCCTCCTGCTGCTGTTCGACCTCGACGGCTTCAAGGACTACAACGACACGTTCGGCCACCTGGCCGGCGACGCGTTGCTCGCCCGCCTCGGCGCGAAGCTCGAGGCAGCGGTCGGCCGGAAGGGAATGGCGTACCGACTCGGTGGCGACGAGTTCTGCGCGCACCTCCACCTCGATGGGGAGGATTCCGACTCCGTGATCCACCGCGCCGCCGCCGCCCTGTCAGAGACGGGCGTGGAATTCTCCATCCACGCGTCCCTCGGCGTCGTCCTGCTCCCCCATGAGGCCGACAGCGCCGAGCACGCCCTGCAGATCGCCGACGAGCGCATGTACTCCAACAAGCGGACGCGCTCCACCGCGGCGCGCAGCCAGGCCGGGGAGGTCCTGCTGCGCACCATGCACGCCAAGCAACCGGACCTCGACGAGCACTCCTCAAACGTCGCCGAGCTCGCCACCCGCGTCGCCCGGCGTCTCGGCCTCGGCGGCGAGATCCTCGATGAGGTCGCCCGGGCGGCGGAGCTGCACGACATCGGCAAGGTCGGCATCCCCGACGCCATCCTCAACAAGCCCAGCAGCCTCAGCGCCGGCGAATGGGAATTCATCCACCAACACACCATCCTCGGCGAACGCATCCTCCACGGCG
>DASZMK010000106.1:0-3114 GCA_035551855.1 Solirubrobacteraceae bacterium | reverse complement strand
GGAGCTCATCAGCGGAATCTACCTGCGCAATGAGCTTGCGTCGCCTACCGCGGATTTCACCGCGCCAACGACAACGAACCAGCAGGGAGCCGACGTCCAGCTCAATGGCTCGCCGTCGTTTGATCCCAACGGCCAGGTGCTGAGCTATCAGTGGTACCAGGGCGTGTCCTGCCCCACGCCGCCGTCGAGCGCTCCGTCGTCCGGCGCCATCCCCGGAGCAACGACGCAGGTGTACGACGCGGGGCAGTTCCCGGCGGGATCGCAACCCTGGTTCGCGCTGGCCGTGACGAACACAGGGGGACTGACAAATTGCACCTCTCAGCAGGTGGCGATCCCATGACCAAGCTACGGGGCGAGCAGGGGAGCGCGTTGATGATGGCGCTCATGATCACCATCGTGGCGTTGGGAATCGGCACCGCCCTACTGGCCACGTCAGTGGCACAACAGCGTGCGGCCGGTAATGAGCAGTCGAGCGAGACCGCGTACTCCCTGGCGGAAGCGGCACTGAACGCGCAGGTCTTTGCGCTCTCGCAGCAGTGGCCGACTAGCAAGGATGGTCCGCAGCCTTCGAGCTCGCCCGGGTACGGTTATCCGACGAGCTGCAGCCCCGCCAGCAACGGGACGTCCTATTGCCCGGCAGCCAGCGACCTATCGTCCTACACGCCCGGCTCTCAGACCTGTCCGGCTGGAACACCAGGCGACGCCTGGAGCAGCAGCTCGTCGGTGACCAATGGTTGGATCACGTATGTGCGCGACGCGGGCGTGATCGGCTCGAGCAGCCAGTCGCTTTTCACCTCTACGGGCACCACGGGCGAAGAAGGCGCTTTGGCCTACGACGCCAGCGCCAGTGGCTCCGTGTGGGTCCGCGCGGTGGGGATAGTCAACTGCCGCATCGCGGTGCTCGTCACGAAGGTGTCCGAGCAGATCGTGAGTCTGAACTTCCCAAAGTTCGTGCTCGACGCCAACAGCTTCACCGTCTCGGACAACGGCCAGAAGGACATCATCAACGTCCAAGACACGAACGGCAACACAAGCCAGATCAGCCTTCGCTGTACCGGTCCCACGGACGGTAACGGCGCCCAGCCGCCGAATTCCACGTGCGCCGGGATCCAGAATCCGAGTCAGGTCCAGCCGACGCCGTCCTATTCGTCGCCGCCGGCCGGCTCCCCGACTCTTAATGACGCGCAGCTGCGGTCGGTGAGGAAATTGGCGGTCCAGAACAACACCTACATTCCCGCCTCGGAACCGTGTTCGAACATCACTGCCGCTCAACTCCAGGGCTCAGCGGTGTACATCGAGGGCAACTCGAACTGTGCTATCACCATCCCGAGTAACCCTCAGATCAACGCACCCCCGTCGTCACCCGGCCTGCTCGTGATCGTCAACGGCACGATCTCCTTTACCGGCGGCGCGACGTTCTATGGTGTCATTTACGCCCCCAACCAAGGGGGAGATACAGGTAATGTAGTGACCCTGGGGGGCACCTCCACGGTGATCGGCGGTGTCAACGTCGATGGCAGCGCGTCCCTGAACGTGGGCAGCAGCGGCAACGGCGCAATCAACTGCACCGACACGAGCAGCAGCCAAAAGTGCGGCGACCTGGAGTACAACGCGGCGGCCTTCTCCGGGTTGAGCGGTTTCGATGGTGCCGCCTCCGCCCCGGACAGTTTCAGACAGCTGCCGAGCAATCAGTGACGCCGGCGCAGACCACGTTCCAGATCATCCGGTAGCGCGCACCGCGCGACCGCAGGCCAGACGCTCAGCCACCCGCCCATGCCGCCGCGCCGTGTCCGGCGTCCGCGCCGCCCGGGCGACCACCTCCCGGCTGCCGACGATGACCGTGGCGAGCCGCGCCCGAGTGATCGCCGTGTAGAGCATCTCCCGGCGCAGGAAGAAGGCGCCGGCGGCGGGGTGGGCGACGATGACGACGACCGGGAGCTCGACGCCCTGGCCGCGGTGGACCGAGCAGGCGTAGCCCAGGGCGAGGCTGTCGGACTCCTCAGGAGGGAGGCGAAACACGCCGTCCTCGGCCCCGAGCAGGAGTGCCGCCTGATCGCCGTCGCCGCCGGCGACCTCGTCGAGCAGGCGCAGGACGGTGCCGTTCATCAGGCCGAGCTCGTGGAGGTTGCGGCCGGTCATCATCAGCTTGTCGCCGAGGCGCAGGCGGCCGCCGCGGACGGGCTCGCCGTCCGGGTTCAGCGCGGCGCGCAGCGCGCGGTTGAGGGCGTCGATCCCCAGGTCGCCGCGGTACACGGGCGCGAAGACCTGGATGTCGCGGACCGGGTCGACGCCGTAGTGGGTGGGGAGGCGCTCGGCGACCAGGGAGACGATCTCCTGCAGCGCGGCGCGCGGTGCCGGTCGCTCGATCAGGAACAGGTCGCGGCGCATGCCCTCGCGCACGAGGAAGTCCGGCGCCTGGCCACGGCGGACCGCGTGCGCGCCCTGCACGATCATGCTGTCGGCGGCCTGGCGGAAGATGTGGGTCAGCCGCGTCACGAAGACGGTCGGCGAGGACACGAGCTCGGCGAACGGCTTGCCGGCGCCGACCGGGGCGAGCTGGTCGGCATCGCCCACCAGCACGACGTGGGTGTGTTCGCCGACGGCCCGCAGGAGGGTGACGAGCAGCTCCAGATTGGCCATCGACGTCTCGTCGACGATCAGGAGGTCACAGCTGAGCGGGTCTTGCTCGTCATGGGTGGGGCCCTCGCCGGGGATCCACCCCAGAGCCGAGTGCACCGTGCGGGCACGCAGGCCGCTGGCCTCGCTCATCCGCACGGCGGCGCGCCCCGTGGGCGCCACCAGCATCACCCGGGCTCCCCGCTCGGTCGCCGCGGCGGCGATCGACTTGATGGAGGCGGTCTTGCCGGTCCCCGGGCCGCCGGTGATGACCGAGATGCGATGCCCGAATGCCGCCTCGAGCGCCGCCTGCTGCTCGGTCGTCAGCTCCCCCGGGTCCGGACCCCGTCCGCCCGGGCGACGGCTCGGCGCCATCCGCTCGCTGGGCTCGCCGGCGATCAGCTCCGCGACCCGCGACGCCAGCTCGGCCTCGAGCTCGGCGGTCGCCCGGCGGTAGATCCAGTCCTCCTCGCGGACCACCTGGCCGGCGACGCAGAG
>DASZMK010000105.1:0-23254 GCA_035551855.1 Solirubrobacteraceae bacterium | reverse complement strand
CCCCGGAACGACCATCGCGTAGACGCCATCGGCGACCCGCCGCCCGTCGACGACGTGCGCCGCAGCGCGCAGATCACCGATCCGCGAGTTGGTGCAGGAGCCGATGAACACACGGTCGAGCTTGATCTCCTCGATCGGCGTGCCCGCGTCGAGGCCCATGTAGTGCAGAGCTCGCTGGTCCTGCTCTGATTCCGGCGCCGGCACCTGCTCGGACACGCCGACGACCATCTCCGGGTTCGTGCCCCAGGTGACCATCGGGCTGATCGCCGAGGCGTCGACGACGATCTCTGTGTCGAACGCGGCGCCGTCGTCGGTGCGGAGGTCGCGCCAGGCGTCCGGCACGTCTTTGGGGGCGCCCGGACGGCCGATCACGTAGTCGAACGTCGTCTGGTCCGGCGCGATCATGCCGGCGCGTCCGCCGCCCTCGATCGTCATGTTGCAGACCGTCATGCGGCCCTCCATCGACAGGCTCTCGATCGCCGGGCCGGAGAACTCGACGACGTGGCCGACGGCGCCGGCGACGCCGATCTGGCCGATCGTCGCCAGGATGAGGTCCTTGGCGGTGACGCCAAAGCCGAGGTCGCCCTCGTAGCGGATCCGCAGCGACTTCGGCTTGTTCTGCACGAGGCATTGCGTGGCGAGGACGTGCTCCACCTCGCTGGTTCCGATGCCGAACGCCAGCGCGCCGAACGCGCCGTGGGTGGCGGTGTGCGAGTCGCCGCACACGATTGTCATCCCCGGCTGGGTCACCCCCAGCTCCGGGCCGATCACGTGGACGATCCCCTGGTGCGCCGAGCCCAGCGAGTACACCGGGATCCCGAACTCCTCGCAGTTGCGCTCAAGCGTCTGCACCTGCACACGGGACAGCTCGTCCTTGATCCGTTCCGCCACCGGGGTGCCGTCGGTCGGCACGTTGTGGTCGGCCGTCGCCAACGTGCGATCCGGCCGGCGCACCTTGCGCCCGGCCAGGCGCAGGCCATCGAACGCCTGCGGGCTGGTCACCTCGTGAACGAGATGCAGGTCGATGTACAGCAGGCCGGGGCCGACCTCGTGGGCCTCCCAGATCTTGTCGAACAGGCTCTTGGGCATCGGTGGGATCTAGCTCCTCCTGAGGCCTGCGCTGACGACCGCCAGCAGCACCGCCTCTCGGTTCGAGGGATTTTCGAAGTGGTGGGGAAGATCGGCGTCGAACGTCACGCAGTCGCCGGTCACCAGCTCGTGACGGGCGCCGTCGCAGTACAGGATCACCGAGCCGGACTGGACGAGTGCGGTCTCGCGGCTGCCGGGCTCATGCATCGGCGGATCCCCCGGGCCCCCGGTGACGGCCCCCGGCGCCAGCGTGTGGCGCGACAGCTCGGCGCGCTGCCCGGGAAGCGGCGGCGTCAGGATCTCGTAGGCGTGGCCGGAGCCGCCGGTCGGCCCGGTGCGGCGCTCGGCCTCACGCACGATCGTGACCGCGCCGTCCTCGTCCAGACGCAGGAGCTGCGACAGCCTCAGCTCGAGCCCGTGGGCAATCCGCTGCGCAACGTGAAGGGTCGGCGAGGTCTCCCCCCGCTCCACCTGGGACAGCATCGGTGCGCTGACCCCGGAGCGCACGGCCAGCTCGCGCAGCGACAGGCCCATCGCCTCGCGCAGGGCGCGGACGCGGGCACCGAGGCTCTCCGGCGAGGTGGTGGTCTCGGTTGTCGCCACACCTGCGTACGCTATCACGTACAGCTGACTGTTGTCCAAAGCGCGGGGCGCCGACAACGGCAACGACAGCAACGACAGCAACGACAGCAACGACAGCAACGAAGGGGTGGCGGCACGGGCCCAGACCGTCACGACGTCCCGGACGATGGCGTGGCCCGGAGCGCCCTTGGGCCCTGAACCGTGCATGAGGTGCCAAATCCGGATCCGCCCTGACGATTTGGCACAGAACGCAGGCTCAGCCCCGAATCTGCGCCAGATCGTCCAGCGGACCCCACATTTGGCGCACCATGCACGCCAGGTTCCGGTGCATCAGTGAACGCAACGGTCCGTCTCCCTTTCGTTGCCCGCCGTTGAGCGCCTTCACACCGGCCGGCCACCGTCCGCAGGCCGGCCGGCCCCGCTCCACACTCCGCACAGGCCACGCACAACCTCCCGGCTAGCCTGAGGCGCGTGCGAACGCGACCTGACGTGCTGGTGCTCGGCGGCGGCGGCGTCCTCGGCGAGGCCTGGATGATGGGTGTCCTGGCCGGGATCGAGGACGGCGCCAACCTGGACCTGCGGGGCTGCGAGGCGTTCGTCGGTACGTCGGCGGGCGCGATCGTCGCGGCGCATCTCGTCGCCGGCAACGCGCCGCGGCGCCCGTCCAGCGTCGGAACCGACATCGAGCTTGGATCGGGGGCGCCGGCCCGCGGCCTGGCCGTCGCCGCCGCGGCCGCGGTCAAGCGCGCCGGTCAGACCGCCATGGCGGCCAGCGCGACGTTTGCGCCGCTGGCGCTGGGGGTGGCCGCCCCGGGCGGAGCCCTCGTCCGGGCGTTGCTGCTGCGCGGATTGCCGCGCCCGCCGCACACGCTCAACGGCCTGCGGGCACAGGTCGAACGCTCCGGTGCCCGCTTCGACGGGCGCCTGCGGGTGACGGCGGTCGATCGCGGGACCGGACGACGGGTGGTGTTCGGCAGCCCCGGCGCCCCCGCCGCCTCGGTGGCCGACGCGGTCGAGGCGTCGTGCACGGTGCCGTGGCTGTTCGCGCCGGTGAAGATCGCCGGCCGCGAGTACGTCGACGGCGGCGTCTGGAGCCCCACCAACCTCGACGCCGCCCCGGCCGGGCGTGACACGCACGTCCTGTGCCTGAACCCGACGGCCAGCCTCGCCACCCGCCACACGATGCTCACCGTGATGCGCAACGTGGCCCGCTCGGCTGTATCAATCGAGGCGCTTGCCCTCCGCCGGCGCGGCGCGCGCGTCCGCACCATCGCCCCCAACGCCGAGTGCGCCGCGGCGATGGGCTCGAACTTCATGAGCGAGGAGCCGCGCAGCCGGGTGGTGTCGGCCGCCTACCGCCAGGGGTTGCTGGTCGCGGCCGACGACGGCCGCTGGTGAGCGCGGGGCGCCGCTCCGTTAGGGCGCCCGCACCACCTGCGGGAATTCCGCGCCCGCCGTCCCCGCCGCTCCGGCCGCCTCCTGCTCGGCGAGGATGCCGTGCCGCCGGACCGCGTTGGACAGCGCGCGGACGTACGCGCGCGCGCCGGCCTCCAGGATGTCGGTCGATACGCCCTGGCCCGCGCCACTCACCCCTCCCACCTCGAGGACGACCGAGGTCTCGCCGAGCGCATCCTGGCCGCCGGTGACGGCGTCGACGCGGAACTCGCGGAGGCGCGCCTCCACCTGAGTCGCGGCGTTGATGGCGTGAAAGATCGCGTCGACCGGCCCGTCGCCGGTGAACGAGCCCGCCAGCTCCTCGCCGTCCGGGCCGCGGACGCCGACCCTCGCGTGGGGTGGCCGGCGGGTTGAGGCTTCGACGTCGAACCATTCCAGCGTGTAGCCCGCCACCTCCTGGCGCAGCTCGTCGGTTACCAGCGCCTCGAGGTCCATGGCCGTGAGCTGCTTCTTCTTGTCCGCGATCTGCTTGAAGCGCTTGAACGCCGTGTTCAGCGCCTGCCCGGAGATCTCGAAGCCCAGCTCGGACAGCGCCTGGGCGAGCGCGTGGCGCCCGGAGTGCTTGCCGAGGACGAGCGAGTTGGCGTCCAGGCCGACCGTCGTCGCATCCATGATCTCGTACGTGCTGCGCTCCTTGAGCACGCCGTCCTGGTGGATGCCGGACTCGTGCGCGAACGCATTGCGGCCGACGATCGCCTTGTTGGGCGCAACCGGGTAGCCCGTCAGCCGCGACACCATCCGCGACGTCCGCGCGATCTCCCGCGTCACCGCGCCCGTGTGCAGGCCCACGTCGGCCTGGCGCGTGTGCAGCAGCATGATGATCTCCTCGACCGACGCGTTGCCGGCGCGCTCGCCGATCCCGTTGACCGCGCACTCCACCTGGCGCGCTCCCGCCTGCAGCCCGGCGAGCGAGTTGGCGACGGCCAGCCCCAGGTCGTCGTGGCAGTGCACCGACAGGACGACGTTGTGCAGGTCTGGAACCTGCTCATACAGGCCGCGCAGGAAGGCCGCGTACTCGTGGGGCATGGTGTAGCCGACCGTGTCCGGGATGTTGATCGTCGTCGCGCCTTCCTCGATGGCGATCTGACAGACCTCGGCGGTGAACTCGAGCTCGGCGCGGGTCGCGTCCATCGGCGAGAACTCGACGTCGTCGAGGTAGTGCTTGGCGTGGGCGACGGCGGCCCGGGCCTGCCCTTTGACGTCCTCGCGCGTGGTCTGGAGCTGATGGCGGATGTGGATGTCCGACGTGGAGATGAACGTGTGGATCCGCGGGCGCTCGGCGTCGCGGACCGCGTTGTAGGCGGCGTCGATGTCGGCGACATGTGTCCGCGCCAGCCCGGCGATCACCGGCGGCTGGGTGGGGCCCGAGTCGATGGTGCGCGCGATGGTCTGCACCGCCTCGAAGTCCCCGGGCGAGGTGATGGGGAAGCCGGCCTCGATGACGTCGACTCCGAGGCGGGCCAGCTGCTGGGCGATCTCCAGCTTCTCCTGCGTGTTCAGCGAGATGCCCGGCGACTGCTCGCCGTCACGCAGCGTCGTGTCGAAGATCAGTACTCGGTTGGGATCGTCAGGCTGTGTCATGTCGCTACTTCCTTGGCTCGAACCTGGACTCTTCTAAAGGCTGTTCTCGCGGCTACGTGCGGCCGCCCACGCGCTATTCCCCCTTGCGGGGGAGGAGAAGAAGTCGAAGATCGAGGCTCGGCGACATTCGACGACAGCGTAGCAACGCCGCGCCGCACCGCCCCGCGGGATCAGAGCGCGACCGTCTGCCCGGCGACGAACCCATCGCTGGAGACGATCCGCTGTACCACGTCGTGGGGCACCGGGGAAGTGGTGGTGATCGCCATCGCCGCCAGGCGACCGTCCCCGGTCGCGTTCTCGTCCGGCTGACGGCCCACCGCCGCGGAGACGATGTTGACGCCGTGCTGGCCGAACTCGGTGCCGACCCGCCCCAGCATGCCCGGCACGTCCCGGTAGCGGAACAGCGTGATGTGCTCCTCGAGCTGGACGTCGAAGCGCTGGCCCCACGCCTCTATCAGGTGGGGACGGTTGCGCCGGCCGATCAGGGTCCCGGCCACCCGCACGCCGCCGGTTGTGGTCGTCACCTGAACCCGGACGAGGTCGGTGTAGTCGCGCGCCGTCGTCTGCTTGCTCTCGACGACGTGGATCCCGCGCTCCTCGGCGACCGCCGGGGCGTTGACGGAGTTGACCTCCTCCTCGGTGTGGCCGGCGAGGGCGCCGAGCAGCACCTGGATCGAGAGCAGGCGCGTGTCGCGCTCGGCCAGCCGTCCGAAGAAGTCGGTCTCGACCTGGTCGACCGACCCGCCCTCGGCCACCGCCAGCGCCACGGCGATCCGTCCCAGGGACTCGCACAGCGGGATGTACGGGCCCAGGACCTCGAGGTCCTCGGCCGGAACCGCCGGCACGTTGACGGCGCTCGTCACCACGCCGCCCGCCGGGGGGGCGACGACCTGCTCGGCCGCCTGATAGCCGGCCCGGTCGGTCGCCTCGGCCGTCGACGCGCCGAGGTGCGGCGTGACGATGACATTGGGATAACCGAACAGCGGGTGGCCGGTGATCGGCTCCGAGCGGAACACGTCGAGCGCGGCGCCGGCGACCTTGCCCGAGTCAATCGCGGCCATGAGGTCCTCGTCGACGACGAGCGGCCCCCGGGCGACGTTGAGCACGCGCACGCCGTCCTTGCACTTCGCCAGGGCGCCGGCGTTGAGCCAGCCCTCGGTGTCCGGCGTCTTGGGCAGATGCAGAGTGAGGAAGTCGGCGGCGGCGTACACGTCGTCCGGGGATGCGGCCTGCTCCACCCCCAGCTCGCGGTAGCGCTCGGCGCCCACGTACGGGTCGTAGGCGATCACATGCATGTTGAACCCGCGGGCCCGCTGCGCGACGAGCTGGCCGATGCGGCCGAAGCCGAGGATCCCCAGCGTCTTCTCGTACAGCTCCACGCCGGAGAACTTGGAGCGCTCCCACGCCCCGCCGGTCAGCGACGCGTGGGCCTGCGGCACGTTGCGGGCGAGCGCCAGCAGCAGCGCCATCGTGTGCTCGGCGGCGGTGATCACGTTGGACTCCGGCGCGTTGGCGACGACGATGCCGCGCTTGGTGGCCACCGGGACGTCGACGTTGTCAACGCCGACACCGGCGCGCCCGACCGCGCGCAGGCGGGTGGCCCTGGCGAGCAGGTCACCGTCGAGCCTGGTCGCCGACCGGATCAGGATGCCGTCGTAGTCGCCGATTCGCTGTTCGAGCTCGGACCGGTCCCAGCCGACGCCGAGGTCGACGTCGAAGTGCGCGCGCAGGAGATCGATGCCGGAGTCGCCGATCTTCTCGGCGACGAGCACGCGGACCCCATCCGCCCCGCCGTTCGCCTGGCTGCTCATGAGTTCTCCAGGACCCAGTCGATGCACGCCGTCAGCGCCTGCACGTCGGCCGGGTCGGTGGCCGGGAACATGGCGACCCGCAGCTGGTTGCGCCCCAGCTTGCGATAGGGCTCGACGTCGACGATCCCGTTCGCGCGCAGCGTCGCCGCCAGGGCGGCGGCGTCGACGTCGTGGTCGAAGTCCACGGTGCCGACGACAAGCGAGCGCTTGGCCGGATCGGCGACGAACGGCGTTGCGTGGGGGTGCTGCTCGGCCCACTCGTACAGGTGCGTGCTCGAGGCCGTGGTCTGCGCCACCATCGCGTCGAGGCCGCCCTGGCCGAGCATCCAGTCGAGCTGCTCGGCGAGCAACAGGAGGGTGACGATGGCGGGCGTGTTGTACGTCTGGTCCTTGACCGAGTTCTCGAGCGCCGTCGGCAACGAGAGGAAGCCCGGTGTCCATCGCCCGTCCGGCGCCGCGGTCACCTCGTCGAGACGGGCGAGCGCTGCCGGGCTCATCACCGCCAGCCACAGCCCGCCGTCGGAGGCAAACCCCTTCTGCGGGGCGAAATAGTAGGCGTCCGCGTCGCGTACATCGACGGGCAGGCCGCCGGCGCCCGACGTGGCGTCGATGAGCACGAGCGCGTCATCGGAACCGGCGGGCCGGGCCACTGGGACCATGACACCGGTCGATGTCTCGTTGTGCGCCCAGGCGATGACGTCGGCGTTCGGATCGGAGATCGGCGCCGGGGCATCGCCGGGTTCGGCCGTGACCACGATGGGATCACTCAGGAAGGGCGCCCCACGGGTGCAGGCGGCGAACTTCGACGAGAACTCCCCGTAGCTGAGGTGCAGCGCGCGCTGGCGCACCAGGCCACAGGTGGCGGCATCCCAGAAGGCGGTGGTGCCGCCGTTGCCGAGGATGACCTCATAGCCGTCGGGCACGGAGAACAGCTCGGAGATGCCGGCCCGGATGCGGCCGACAAGCTGCTTGACCGGCTTCTGGCGATGCGACGTGCCGATCACCGCAGCGCCGGGTCCGGTCACGTAGTCCAGCTGCGCCGGACGCACGCGTGAGGGACCGGAACCGAACCGGCCGTCCGCAGGCTTGAGCTGGGCTGGGATTGTGAGATCAGTCGAGGTCTGGGCCATGTGCCCTCCGGGGAGCGGGTTCTACATGCCCAGGCGCGCGGCGTGATGAGGTCGCCGCTCCACGGTGGTCGATCCACCTTCTCGCGTCAGTCACGACGACCCGGTCGATTGTAACTGCCGGGTCAGCCACGACCGGGCAACCCGCGCTACTCCTGAAACTCGGTATCGATCCAGTCCATGTGCTCGCGCAGTTCCTGGCCCACCAGCTCCACCTGGTGCCCGGCCTGCTCGGAGCGCATGCGCTTGAAGTTCTCCTGCCCCGCGCGGTTCTCGGCGATCCACTCGCGGGCGAAGTCGCCGGACTGGATCTCCTCGAGCACCTTCTTCATCGCCGCGCGGGACTCCTCGCCGATGATCCGCCGGCCTCGCGTCATGTCGCCGTACTCCGCCGTGTTGGAGATCGAGTACCGCATGCCGGAGATCCCCTTCTCGTACATCAGGTCGACGATCAGCTTGAGCTCGTGCAGGACCTCGAAGTAGGCCAGGCGCGGGTCGTAGCCGGCGTCGGTCAGCGTCTCGTAGCCGGCCCGGACGAGCTCGGTGACGCCACCGCACAGGACGGCCTGCTCGCCGAACAGGTCCGTCTCGGTCTCGTCCTTGAACGACGTCTCGATGACGCCGCCCCGGGTGCCGCCGATCCCCTTGGCGTAGGCGAGCGCGAGGCCGAGCGCGTCACCGCTTGAATTCTGCTGCACGGCCACCAGGCACGGGACGCCGGATCCCTCCAGGTACTGACGGCGAACGAGGTGCCCCGGGCCCTTGGGCGCGACAAGGGCAACGTCGACATCCGGCGGGGGGACGATCTGCTCGTAGTGGATGGAGAAGCCGTGGCCGAACAGCAGCAGGTTGCCGCCCGCGATCCCGTCCTTGAGGCCGTCCTCCCAGATCTGCCCGTGCAGCTCGTCCGGGGCGAGCAGCATCACGATGTGGGCCTCCGAGGCGGCATCGGCGGGCTCGAGCACCCGGAGGCCGTGCGCCTCCGCCTTGGCGACGCTCGCCGAGCCGGACCTCAGGCCGACGAGGACGTCGACGCCGGAGTCCTTGAGGTTGAGAGCGTGGGCGTGGCCCTGGGAGCCGTAGCCGATGATCGCGACGGTCTTGCCGTCGAGCTTGTGGAGGTCAGCGTCGTCGTCGTAGAACATAGGTCCCGCAGGCTACATGGCCGCCTCACCCGGGCGCGGTCCGGCCGGCGTCGGCACGGTCGCCGGATCGCTGACTCCCCGCGGCGACACGTCTCGGCACGTTTTCGTCGCCGCCGGCCGTCGAACAACGGGGATGAAGGGGCGGGCGGGATGCGGGACGCCGCTGGGGGTGCGGGACGCCCGGCGGCGGGATGCGGGATGCCTCCGGCGGGATGCGGGACGCCTCCGGCGGTCCGGACCGTGCATCACGTGCCAAACCCGGACCGCCCGGAGCGATTTGGCACAGAGCGCAGGCTCGACCCCAACAGTGCGCCAAATCGACCGGCCGCTTCCTGATCTGGCGCATGGTGCATGGAGACGAGCCGTGATTTGGCGCCGGGTGCATGCTGAAATCCGGTGCAACGCCACTTGTCCGCGGGCAAACGCGCCGGATCCCCCTGCTTCATCGCCGCCATAAAACCGTTCGCGCTGGAGCCCGCCAGACGGCAGGCAGATCACGAGCGAGGCCGGACGCCGCGCTGGCGATCGCGCCCGGCGGAGCGGTGGGGCGGCCACGGGGGCGGCCCCACCTCCGGTCATCACCCGCCGCCGAAGCGCTGCTGCAGCGCCATCACGTCGTTGACGTACTGCTGCGTGCTCGGGTACACCCCGTGGGCCTGGATGGACGGCAGGCCCTGGTAATAGGCGGCCGCCGCCATCGCCGCGTTGCCGCCGGTCTGGTTGAGCAGCGAGTGCAGGAGCAGCGACCCGGCGCGGACGTTGTCGGCGGCCGAGCTCGGCAACAGCGGCGGCGGTCCGGCCAGGTTCTGGCCTACGTAGTTCCACGTGCCGGGCTCGATCTGCATGACGCCGGTGGCACCCGTCGCCGACACCTCGTTGTTGTTGAAGCCGCTCTCCTGGTAGCCGATGGCCTGCGCCAGCGACGGCGGCACGCCGTTGGCGGCGGCGATGGAGCCGACCTCGGAGGGGCTGACGAACTCCGACGTCGGCTGGGGGCCGGAGGAGCTGCTCGTGCCCGCGCCGGCCGACGTCGATTGGGCGACGGCGGGCGTTGACACGTATTGGGTGGTGCCGGACGACCCGGTGTCGCTTCCCCCGGCCTCACCCGCCTCCTCCGACGACGACGTCCCGGAGACGCTCAGCGTCGTCCCGGAGACGAGAAGCCCCGCCGGCGTCAGTCCGTTGGCCGCCGCGAGCTGGTCGACGCCGACGCCGTAGCGGGCGGCGATCGAGGACAGGGTGTCGCCGGGCTGGACGACGTAGCCGCCCGCGCCGGTCGAGTGCACCGGCGCCACCGCATAGGTCGTCGTGGATGGCGTTGCCGCGGAGACCGTGGCGGATTGGGACAGGCCGGTCGATGCCGACGCGACCGCACCCCCGGCCGTCTGGGGGGGAATCGCGACCGAGGAGCCGCTGATCAGCTGGGCGCCCGGCGAGATGCCGTTGGCCGCTGCGAGCTGGCCGACGGACAGGCCGTCGGCCGCTGCGACGGACGAGAGTGATTCGCCGGGGGCGACCACGTGCATGAACGCGGCCGAGGCGGTTGCGGGGACGCAGAGCGCCGCCGCGACCGCGGTGAGGGCAAGGAATTTCCAGGTGGGCATGGCGGGACAGTCTTCACCGTCGCCATCTCCCGGTGAACACCTGCAAGGGGGGTTTCAGCCTGCAAGACCGGTGTCAGGCGATGGCACGTGCCACGAGCGAGCTGCCGGGCAGCGCGAGCGATCCGTCGGCGGCGGTGAAGGCCCGGGCGCCGATCGCGATCCGTGCGGCGGCCTCCGCCTGTTCCTCGTCGCCCAGCTCCCGGTACACCGAACGGAACGTGGGCGACAGCTCCAGGGTGTCGGCCACGTACTGGTCGACGGTGAGGTAGCGGCGCTCGAGCGCGACCGCTGAGACGTCGACGTCGGTGAACCCGGCGCCCTCCAGCAGATCGGCCAGGCTCCCGTCGGCGGCGAGCGCGAACATGCCCGGGCCGCCCGGGTCCGGAGGCTGCACGTGACCGAGCTCGATCATTACGCCGCTGGGGATGGTGGCCCACGGATTCCTGTCGGCCGCGTCCCAGACGGCCAGCGCAGCCCGGCCACCGGTGACCAGCACCCGGCGAATCTCGCGTGCCGCGGCCTCCGGATCGACGATCAGCATGATCCCCCACCGGCACAGAACCGCGTCGACGCTGGCCGCCGGCAGATCGATCCACTCGAGCTCGAGCTGGCGGAACTCGACGTTCGAGACCCCGGACTCACGCGCCCGCTGGCGCGCGATGTCGACCATCGCCTCGGCTCCATCGCTGGAGATCAGGGTCCCGGGGGGAACGGCACCGGCGTGCCGTCCGCCCGCGGCCGGCGAGGCGGAGGCGGAGGCGGAGGCGGGTTCTGCCTCGGTCGGCCCTGCGGTCGAGGCGCCGTCCGCGCGCCGGATCAGCTCAGCGGCCATGAACCCGGTGTCACCCGGCCCGGCCGCCAGCTCGAGCACCCGCTCGCCCGGAGCCAGCGTCAAGGACTTGATCATCGCCTTCGAGACCGGCATCCCCCACTCCCGCACCCGGCCCGCCAGGCGGCCCCAGGCCTCGGCGGCGGTCTCCCATGCCTCCCGGCTGGTCACGCGCTGCTCTTCAGGGCCCGCAGAGCTCACGTACGCAGCCTATCCTGCCGGGTTCTCCGGGGCCGGACCCTCCGACCGAGCCTCCTCGGCCTGAGACGACAGGCGCCGGCTGAGCTCGCCGAAGGCCTCCTCGATCTGCGCGCTCATCCGCTGGCCGAAGATGGCGAGCAGCGCCTCGGTGGCCAGCGGCCGCAGCCGCTCGATCGTCTCGTCGATCTCCGCCCAGCGGTCGGTCGGCATGCCGGCACGCTGAAACGGCGCCCAGACCTCGCCCATGAACAGCGCCACGAAGGCCGCCGACACCGCATCGCAGTGCAGCTCGACCTGCTTGAAGACCGACAGCGCCCCGTCGAGCGAGACGCCCCGTGCGACCACCTGCTCGGCGACCGACAGAAGCGATGGACTGGGCACCTCGTAGCGACCGTCTCCAGCTGCCACTATCACCCCCAGCGTCTCAGCCCGCGCCAGCACCTCCGGCGCCTGCTCGGCGCTAACCCGGAAGCGCTGCCCCAGCTCGGCGATCGTCAGCGTCTGCGGCTCCTCGGCGTGGGGCGGCGTCGTCAGCGCCCGGCGAAACCGGGCCAGCCGTTGCGCCGTCCCCTGCCCGTCGTCGACCAGCCGTTTGATCCCCGCCAGATTGAACCCGTCCTCCTGGAGGTCGCGGATCAGCTTCAGCTGGGCCACGTGCTCCGGGCCGTAGTAGCCGACGCGCTGGCGCACCTCCGGCGGCGCGAGCAATCCCCGGGCCTGGTGGGCCCGGATGTTGCGGACGGTCATCCCCGTCTCGGCGGCCAGCTGCTCGATCGTCAGCGCTGCGCTCATGTCTCGATGATACGCGATGTGACGGTGAACGATGTGACACTGGTCGATGTCACGTTCGAGTGCACAGGGCCGTGCCCGGCCACGCCGTATCTCTTCGTCTCGCTGGCGGGATCTCCTGGGCGGGCACTGCCCTGTGGCGGTGGCTGCCGAGCGAAGGTATGGCTACGACGGGATGCCGGACGTGACGGCGCGGCAATCCGGGCAGGACGGCGGGTCATCGCGCCCGTCCCGGGTCAGGGCGGGGGTCATCGCGCCCGTCCCGGGTCAGGGCCGTGCACAGCGCGCCAAATCAGGACCCCGCGGGACGATCTGGAATCCCATGTGCCGGCGCTGGAATCCGGTGCACCGGCCGGCGAGACCGGCAGCGCCGAAGAGAGACGCCGCCGCCCTCCGCCGGCCGCTCACCCTGCCATCCTTGCGCCGTTTCCCGCGCCGGCCACACCCGCAGCAACACGGTAGGACACAGCCCAGGACCCACGCCTCACCCCAACTCCCCCCGCAGCAGCTTCCCGGTCGCCCCGCGGGGGACGCTGTCGACCAGGGCAAACGACTTGGGCACCTTGAAAGGAGCCAACCGGCTCGCGCAGTGGACGCGCAGTTGCGCAACATCGACGGCCGCTCCGTCCGTCGGCACGACCCGGGCCACGACGACCTCCCCCCACTCCGCGTCCGGACGGCCGAACACGGCGGCGTCGGCAACCGCCGGGTGCTCCATCAACACCGCCTCCACCTCGACGGGCACGACGTTCTCGCCGCCGGTGACGATCGTGTCGGCCTTGCGGCCGGCGATGACCAGCCGGCCGTCCGCGTCGAACGAGCCGAGATCGCCGGTGTGCAGCCATCCGTCCGGCCCCAGCGTGCCGGCCGCGACCGTCCGGCCGCACACGAGCACCTCCCCGTCGCCGGCGATGCGCAGCTCGACGCCCAGCAGCGGGAACCCGTCGGTGGCGATCTGCGAGCAGGCCTCGGTCATCCCGTAGGAGGGTGCGACGTCCACCCCCGCCTCTGCGGCCCGGCGCAGCAGGGCCGGGGCGATGGGACCGCCGCCCAGCAGCGCCCGGCGCAGGGTCGGCGGCTCGCGCAGGCCGGCGTCGAGCAGACGCGAGAGCATCGTCGGCACCAGGGACACGAGCGTCACCCGCTCGTCCGGATCCATCAGAGCGGCGAGCGCCCGCTCCGTGTCGAAGCGCTCGTGCAGCAGGACGGTGGTGCCGTAGATGGCCGAGCGGATCTGGATCGACAGGCCGCCGACGTGGGCCAGCGGCATCGGACACAGCCATTTCTCCGCCGGGTCGAGGCCGAGCGCCAGCGACGAACCGATCGCGTTCCACAGCCAGTTGTCGTAGCTGAGCGCGACGGGCTTGGGCCCGGCCGTCGTGCCGGAGGTGAACATGAGGGTGGCCGTCGCGTCGCCGGCAACGGCCAGGGGCGCTGGCACCGGCGGTTCGGAGATCGGCTCCTCGAGGATCAGCGCGGCGCCTGCGGTCCGGGGGGCACGCTCGCTCTGGCGCAGGCGCAGGTCGATCGGGACGGCGACGGCGCCGATGAGCAGGCAGCCGTGCACCGCGACCACCAGCTGCTCGCTCGGCAGCGCCAGCGCGACCTGGTCCCCCGGCCGGACCCCGCGCTGCACGAGAGCGCCGGCCACCTCACGAGCCCGCTGATACAGGCCGGCGTAGCTGACGCCGCCGCCGGGCGCCTGGAGCGCAAGGCGGTCGCTGCGCAGGCGCGCTGCACGCGCAAGCCAGGCCTCCAACCCGCGCCTCCTACGACTTGGGCTGGAGCGCCGGCCGGGGGCGAGCCGGGCTCTGATGGACCGACGGAGCCGTCGCGGGCGCCGCCGCCTCGCCACCGCGACGCCGCGGGCGGCGCACCTTCAGCTCCTCGGCGAGGAAGTAGGAGCCGATGACCAGCGCGGCTGCCGCCACCTGCGCGACGATCGTCTGGACATTGGGGAAGATCGAGAACCACAGGCTCATCCAGCCCGGGACGGTGAAGCCGACCGACGTGGTGCCGATCCAGCCGGCCTGCTGGAGCTCCTGGACCGACTCACCGACCATCACCAGCAGCACGACGCCGAGCAGGACACCCGTGGCGACGAGCATCCGCCGGTACGGCAGCCGGCGCTGGAGCCCGAACGTGACCCAGCCGATCGCCGCCACGAACACCAGACCGAGCGCCACACCCTCCAGCACCGTCCCGGAGCCGTACCGCAGCCGCAGATTCTGCAGGAACAGGACGACCTCGAAGCCCTCCCGGTAGACCGAGGTGAAGCCGAGCAGCGCCAGCCCCAGCATCGTCCGCCGGGCGCTGACCGAGCCGGCCCCGCCCATCAGCTCCTTGCGCCGCTTGTTATGGCTGGAGATCCACCCGGTCCAATACACCTTGTGGAAGAACCAGTTCATGACGACGAGCAGCACGACGATGGCCAGCAGGCCGGTGGCGGCCTGCAGATCAAGGCTGCCCTGACCGACCGCGTCGGTGATCGCGATCGCCACGAACCAGGTGGCGACGGCTGCCCCCAGCGCGCTGAACCCGCCGAGCGCCAGCGGTCGCCGGTAGGAGCTGTTGGCGCCCCGCATGCTCGCCGTCAGAACGGCCAGGACGAGGATGCACTCCAGGCCTTCGCGGAGGACGAGGATGCCGCTGTCGACGACGACCGCGAGATGGCTGAGATGCTCGGTGGGATTCGTCGGGTTCGGCGTCCCGCCCCCGGCGCCCAGCAGCTGCCAGGCGATGAGCCCCACCAGCGCGAGCGCGATGGCGCCCCAGCCGAGGCGTTTGCGCGTCTCGCCGTCCATCAGGCAATCCGAACCGGGCTCACGCCACCAATCTTAGGGCACCCTAATGCCGAGCGGCGCCACGGGGCCTGTCCGGCGCTCCTGGCATAGAGTCCTGGTCTCCCCGTTGAAGGACAGGAGCAATCAGTGAGTACAGCCTGGCAACCGTCCGGCGACTACACCGACATCCGTTATGACGTGTCGACCGGCGAGGACGCCGGGATCGCCAAGATCACCATTAACCGGCCGGAGGTACGCAATGCCTTTCGCCCCGAGACCGTGGTCGAGCTCTCCGACGCGTTCGAGCGCGCCCGCGAGGACCAGGACGTCGGCGTCGTCATCCTGACCGGCGAGGGTCCGGATGCGTTCTGTTCAGGCGGCGACCAGCGGGTTCGGGGCGGCCGCGGCGGCTATGTCAGCGGCGCCGATCCCGCCCAGGCAGGCGCGCAGGAGGCCGTCGGCCGCTTCCACGTCACCGACCTGCACATCCAGATCCGGCGGATGCCCAAGCCTGTGGTGGCCATGGTCGCCGGCTACGCGATCGGCGGGGGCCATGTGCTCCATGTCGTGTGCGACCTGACCATCGCCGCCGAGAACGCGCGGTTTGGCCAGAGCGGGCCTAAGGTGGGGTCGTTCGACGGCGGCTACGGCGCGAGCGTGCTCTCGCGGCTGGTCGGCCCCAAGAAGGCCAAGGAGATCTGGTTCCTCTGCCGCCAGTACGACGCCCAGCAGGCGCTGGAGATGGGCCTCGTCAACGCGGTCGTCCCGCTCGAGCGCCTCGAGCAGGAGACCGTCCAGTGGTGCCGCGAGATGCTCGCCATGTCGCCGTTCGCGCTGCGCATCCTCAAGGCGAGCTTCAACGCCGACGAGGACGGCCTGGCCGGGATCCAGCAGCTCGCCCATGACGCCAACCTCCTCTTCTACATGAGCGAGGAGGCCCAGGAGGGGCGCGACGCCTATCTGCAGAAGCGTCGGCCCGACTTCTCCCGGTTTCCCCGCCGGGCATAGAACCCGTCAGGAGGCGATCACCACGCGGATCAGACCGGGCGGCGTCGATGAACGGCTGGTGCCAGAGCTCGAGCATCAGCAGGGTCCACAGCCCTCGGGTCGGGAGTCCCCATGCGCTACCGTGCCGAGCCGATGAGCCAGCCCATCGAGTGCTCCATCCTCATCCCGGTCTTCAACGAGGAGCGCTATATCGTGGCGAGCGTCGCCGCGATGCAGCGCCAGCGTTTCGAGGGTGAGCTTGAGTTCATCTTCGCCGACGGCGGCTCGACCGACCGCACCCGCAAGATCCTGGAGGTGCTCGCCCGCGAGGATCCGAGGATCCGCGTCTTCGACAATCCCCGCCGCTCCGTCTCGAGCGGGCTCAATGTCGCCCTGCGCCATGCCCGCGGCGAATGCGTGGCCCGCATGGACGCGCACACCGTCTACCCAGACGATTACATCGCCCGGGGAATCTCGCGGCTCAAGGCCGGCGGTGCGCGATGGGTGAGTGGTCCCCAGCTGCCACGTGGCGACAGCCTCGTGTCGAGGACCGTCGCCCTTGCCCTGGGTTCTCCGCTGGGTCGGGGCGGCTCGCGCAAATGGGGCAGTGATGACCGCCGCAGCGGCGCCGAGTTCGACCTTGACTCCGGCGTCTTCGGGGGCGTGTGGAGCAGGGCAACACTCCTCGAATACGGCGGATGGGACGAGCGCTGGCCCCGAAACTCGGATTCGGAGATGGCGGCGCGCTTCATCGAGCGGGGGGAGCGCCTCGTCTGTCTTCCGGAGATGTCGGCGGAGTACGTTCCTCGCGGCACTCTCAAGGGACTCTGGCGACAGTACCGAGGGTACGGCCGCTACCGGGAGCGGACCGCCGTCGCCCACCCCACCTCCATGCGCCGGTCCCACCTGCTTGCTCCGGGGATCGTCGTGGCGCTCGCCGCGGCCGTGGTCGCGCCTCGGCCGCTCCGGCTCGCGGCACGGGCGGGCGTGAACATCTGGGTGCTCGCCCTCCTCGGCTCCGGCGCTCGGGCTCTGGCCGACCGGCGACCGGCAGCCGAATCCGGGCTGCTCCCCCTCGTCCTGGCCACGATGCACCTCGGCCACGGCGTCGGCACCCTGGAGGGAGTCGCCCGCTATGGGGTGCCGACCGGCGCGCTCGCGCGGGCGGCCGGCTTCGCCGCCGACAGCCGTTCCCCGGCTGGTGCCGTCGCGGCGTACGCGCCCTCGCTCACCGACGAGACCTGACGGGCAGCCGTGATGTTCGGTCGCCGCGCAGTTTGAACAGGAAGCCAGTGGCCGGCTCTGTACGAATCTGGCTGATGGCCGCGCGTCCGAGAACGCTGCCGGCCGCGGTGGCGCCGGTGCTGGTGGGGACGGCCTTCGCCGGCTTCGAACACGTCTTCCACCCGCTGCGCTTCGTGGCCGCGCTCCTCGGCGCCCTGTTCATCCAGGTCGGGACGAACCTGTCCAACGATTACTCGGACGCGCGCCGAGGCGCCGATGCCGAGGACCGGCTTGGCCCCGTGCGGGTGACCGCCGGCGGCCTCGTGCCGCCCCGCCAGGTGCTCATCGCCACCTACGTCTCGTTCGGCCTGGCCGTGCTGTTCGGTATCTACCTGATCGCCGTCGCCGGCTGGCTGCTGCTCGTCATCGGCGCGGCCTCGATCCTCGCCGGCGTGGGCTACACGGGGGGGCCCAAGCCGTACGGATACGAGGGCCTCGGCGAGGTCTTCGTGTTCCTGTTCTTCGGCATCGTCGCCGTCACCGGCTCCTACTACGTCCAGACCACTCACCTCAACTGGGAGGGATTCGCGCTCGCGGTTCCGGTCGGCCTGCTCGCCTCCGGGATCCTCGTCGTCAACAACATCCGGGACATCGACTCTGACCGGCGAGCCGGCAAGCGGACGCTGGCCGTGAAGCTGGGACGCCGCCGCACCCGCGTTTTGTTCGCGGTCATCGTTTACCTGGCATTCCTGCTGACCCCAGTCACCTGGGTGTTCGGTCCCACCACCGCCTGGCTACTGCTGCCGTGGCTGACGCTGCCGCTGGCGGCCGCGCTGGTACGCACCGTCCACAACCGCACCGACGGACCATCGCTCAACGCGGCGCTCGCCCAGAGCGGCATGCTCCAGCTCACGTTCTGCATGCTCCTGTCCGCGGGGCTGCTCTTCAGCCGGTGAACCTCACCGCCCGCACTGTCACGCCAGAGTTGCGGGCGCCGTTCGTCGCCGGTCACGGCACGGTGACCGATCGCGATCTGGTTTTGGTGAGCCTGGAGGCGGCCGACGGCCGGATCGGCCACGGAGAGGCCGCGCCGCTACCCTCCTACGACGGCGTCACCCCCGGCGACGTCATGGCCGCCCTCGAGGCCTGCCGACCGGTGCTCGCCGAGTACCGCGACGCGGCGCCGATCATCGATGTTCTGGCCCGCTGCGGCGAGGTCACCGTCCTGCCGCAGGCGCTCGCGGCCATCGACCTCGCGCTCTGGGACCTGGCGGGCCGCCGCACCCGGGAGCCGGTGTGGCGGCTCCTGGGGGCGGGCGCTCCCGCGCCGGTCGCCGTCAACTACACGATCGCGTCGTCCGACCGCTCCGGCGCCGCCCAGGAGGCCGCTCAGGCACGGGTCGACGGGTTCGGCGCGGTCAAGGTCAAGGTGGCGGTCGGCGACGATGCCGGCCGCCTGGCCGCGGTGCGGGCGTTCGCCGGTCCCCAGATGGCGATCCGCATCGATGCCAACGGTGCCTGGTCGGCGGCCGAGGCGCTGGCCGCGCTGGAGGCGCTCGAGCCGGTCGGGATCGAGCTGTGCGAGGAGCCGGTCTCCGGGCTGGGGGCGATCCGCGCGCTCAAACCGGTCACCGACATCCCGCTCGCGCTCGATGAGTCCGCGGAGGATCCGCAGGCGCTCGTCGCCCCCCCGGCCGCCGATCTCCTCTGTCTGAAGATCGCTCGCTGCGGAGGGATCAGCGGAACGATTCACACCGCGGAAAGGGCCCGGGCCGCCGGCTACGGCGTCTACCTGGCCTCGACCCTCGACGGACCACTCGGGATCGCGGCGGCGCTGCATGCCGCGGCCGTCATCCGGCCGGAGCGCGCCTGCGGGCTTGCCACCCTCGGCCTGTTCCACGGACGGGATCCGCTCGCACCGCTCCGGGGAGTCATGAGAGCGCCGTCCACCCCTGGCCTGGGCGAGGAGCTCGTCAGCTGGTATGGGCGATGATGTCGGCGACCGCGGGCGGGTTCTCAAGATGGACCGCATGCCCCGTTCCCGGTACCATATGAACCCGCGCCGCCGGGAGTGCCGCCGCCATCCGCTCGGCCACTTCGCGAAACTTCTCGTCGCGCTCCCCGACCACCAGGTCCACCGGGATCGCCAGCCCGCTGAGACGCTCCCACAGTGACGGCAGAGCCCCGGTGCCGAGGCCGCGCAGCGCGGCGGCAAGGCCCGCGGGCGTGTTCCGGAGGCGCTGCGCGGAGACGGCGGCCCGCACCGCCAGAGGCTGCCCGGCGAGGACCGGAGTCCTCGCCCACCCCTCGGCGAACTCCTCAATCGTCATCCCCTCGATCTCATCGGCGAGCGCCTCGTCGGCCGCGCACCGCTCGGCGCGCTCGCGGCGATCGGCCACCCCGGGGCTGGCGCCGATCAGGATCAGCCGCCGCACCCGGTCCGGAAGGGCGAAGGCGATATGCAGCGCCAGTCGGCCCCCCATCGAGTAGCCGCCGACCTCCAGCTCCCCGTCTGCGAGCGCCGCCACATCGTCGATGACCTCGGCCGGCGAGACCGGCCGCAGATCGCCCGCGGCGCCATGCCCGCGGATGTCAGGCGCCACCGGTCGATAGCGTTCCGGGAGCGCCGCCGCCACCGGCTCCCAGCTCGCCCCCGTGTTCGTGAACCCGTGGAGCAGGACGAGCGTGCGCGTCATCCCCAGCATCATGCCCACAACCGACACCTATCTGCTGCTGCGCGCCTTCTGCGAGGAGCTCGGGCGCTGTGGCCTCCAGCAGGCTTGCACGTCTCCCGGGTCCCGGAACACGCCGCTCGTCCTCTCGCTCGTCCGCGAGCCGCGGATCCGCTGCTGGTCGCACATCGACGAGCGCTCCGCGGGCTTCTTCGCGGTCGGCGCAGCCAAGGCAAGCGGCCGCCCCGTGGCCGTCACCTGCACCTCCGGCACCGCGGCCGCCAACTATCTGCCGGCGGTCGTCGAGGCCGACCAGGCGCGGGTGCCGCTCATCGTGCTGACCGCCGACCGGCCACCGGAGCTGCGCGAGGTCGGCGCCGGCCAGTCGATCGACCAGGTCAAGCTCTATGGCGACGCGGTCAAGTGGTTCTTTGAGGTCGGGGTGGACGACGCCACCGAGGACACCCTGCGCTGGATGCGGGAGCTGGCTTGCCGGACGTACTGGACGGCCCGCTCCGGCCGCCCTGGCCCGGTCCACCTCAACTTCCCATTGCGCGAGCCGCTCATCCTCGAAGAGCCGGTGCCTGCGGACCCCGTGCCGGGGCGCGTCGACGGGCGACCGTGGACGCGCTTCGTTGCCCCACCCCCGGGGCCGTCGCCCTCTGCCCCGGACCTGCTCCCTCGCGGCGTCGTCGTCGCGGGCCGCGACGAGCGCGGCCCAGAGCTCGCACCGGCGCTTCAGGAGTTCGCCGAGGCGACCGGCTACCCGCTGCTCGCGGACCCGCTGTCCGGCGCCCGCGGCGGCCCAGCGGCGATCGCCACTTACGACCTGCTGCTGCGCGATCCGTCCTTTCGCGAGCGGGTGCGGCCGGAGATGGTCATCCGCTGCGGCGACCTGCCGACGTCCAAGCCGCTGCGGGCGTGGCTGGCGTCCCTCCCATCCGATGTGATCCAGGTCGCGCTCGATGCCGAGGCGGCTTGGCAGGATCCGGCCGGCGAGCTCAGCCACGTGCTGGCGGCCGACCCGGTGCACACCCTCCGCGCCTGGACGCCCGCGGTGGCGATGAACGCCGACTGGCTCGCCGACTGGCGGCGAGCCGACGATGCCGTGACCGAGATGCTGCACCGCGAGCTGGGGCACGAGCTGTCCGAGCCGCTGGTGGCCCGCCTGATCGGCGAGGCACTCCCGGAGGGGGCGACCCTCTTCGTCGCCTCCTCGATGCCGATCCGGGACATCGAGACGTACCTGGGCGCCAATCACCACCTCGGCCGGGTGCTGGCCAACCGTGGTGCCAACGGGATCGACGGCACGGTTTCCACCGCACTCGGGGTGGCCTCGGCCTCAGACGCCCCGGTGGCCCTCTTGATCGGCGACGTCGCGCTCGCCCATGATATCGGCGGGCTGCTCACCGCCCGACGCTACAGGCTGGAGCTGACGATCGTGCTGCTCAACAACGACGGCGGCGGCATCTTCCACTTCCTGCCGGTGAGCGGGGAGGCCGATGCCTTCGAGGAGCACGTCGCCACCCCCCATCACGTTGAGTTCGAGCACGCCGCCGAGCTCTACGGGCTCACCTATGAGGGCGTGGCGCTGGAGGAGGAGCTTCGGGCGGCGCTGCGGGCCGAGCACGCGCCGGGCCGGTCACGGCTGATCGAGGTTCGCACGGACCGGACGGCGAACCTGGAGCTGCACCGCCGACTCGCCGAGGCGGCACTCGACGCACTCCACCGGGTCAACCCGCCAGCGCGGGCAGCATCACCTGGAGCTTGACCTCGGTCTCGGCGAGCTCGGCGGTGGGATCCGAGTCGCGGACGATCCCGCAGCCGGCGTAGCAGCGGGCGACCGGGCCCCGCAGCAGGGCACAGCGCAGCGCCACACAGAACTCCCCGTCGCCGGAGGCGTCGGCCCAGCCCACCGGACCGGCGTACCAGCCGCGGTCAAAGCCCTCCAGCGCCGGGATGACGCTGAGCGCCGCCGCGGGCTCGGCGCCGACCGCCGGGGTGGGATGGAGGCGCCCGGCGAGCTCGATGGCACCGATCGAGGACGCCAGCTGCGCCCGGATCGGCGCGGCCAGGTGCTGGATGTTGGCCACCTTGACGACGACCGGCTCCTGCGCGGGGGTCACCCACACCGAGAACGGCTTCAGGGTCCGGGCGATCCGCCGCGCCACGATCGCGTTCTCCTCGCGGTCCTTGTCCGAGCGCAGGAGCTGCTCGCCGAGATGGTCGTCGACCGCCGGGTCGGCGCTGCGGCGGGTCGATCCGGCCAGTGCCACCGTGCTCGCCCGCTGCCCCTCGCGGCGGATCAGCAGCTCCGGGGTGGCGCCGATGAACGTGGCGTCCCCCCGGCCGACGGCATAGGTGAACGAACTCGGGAACGCCTGGCGCAGCAGGCCGAATACGGCGGCGGGGTCGTGCGCCACCGGGGCGTGGACCTCCACCTCGCGGGCCAGCACCACCTTCTCGAACTCGTGTTGGGCGATCCGCTCGACCGCGCGCGCGACCGCCTCCTCGTAGTGGGCGGGCGGCATCGGGCTGATGACCTCATAGGTGCCGACCGGGACCGGGTCGAGCATCGGCATCGGCGCCGGGCGCAGCTCGGCCAGCCGCCGGGCAACGCGCTCCAGCGCGTCGTCGACGGTGTCATCGGATGTGACCGCGACGTTGACCGTCACCCGCGTCTGGCCGCCGCGGCGCGCCAGCGAGACCTCGGGCACGATCAGCGACGCCGGGGCAAAGCCGCTCCAGACCGGCGACGCCCCGCCGCCGGGGGCAAACGCGAAGCCGCCCATCGCCACCAAGCCGGATCCGCCGGGACCGTCGGTGTCGTCGGCGAGCGCCCCGCGGGCGACGGCGCGCCAGCGCGCGGCGACGCCGACAAACCGGTCCTCCCCATTGGCCTCGAGCGCCAGCACCCGGCCGAGCCCAGCCACCGCCGCCCCGTCGCGATCCGGCTGCTCAAAGCAGAACCACGGCTCATCCGGCCGGCGCGAGGCAGCCACGACGGCACTGGGGTCGACGGGCTTGGTGAGCTTGGCCGTGACACTGACCAACACCGGCGCCTCGCGGACTCGCGGACGCGACTTTGCATGCTGCAGGCTCCGGGCCAGCCGGCGCCAAGTCGGAGCGTCAAGCCATGCTCCGATGGGATATACGCGGGAGCCGATCGCGACCATTGTCCGCAGGCTACCCATCAGCAACCGGATCGACCGAGCCGGCTCGGGCCGTCTCAGCCCCGCGCACTCACAGCCCGACGCGGCGGAGGAGTATGGCGACAGCCTCAGCGGCCCAGCTCACACTCGAATATCTCGAGCACCCGCTCGACATGGCGGTCAAGCCCGAGCCGCTGCTCGACGAACATCCGGTTGGCTTCGC
>DASZMK010000104.1:0-11318 GCA_035551855.1 Solirubrobacteraceae bacterium | reverse complement strand
ATCGTCTCCGTCGGACTGTTCATGGTGGTGCTCGACAACCTCGTCGTCAGCGTCGCCCTCCCCAGCATCCACCGGGATCTGGGGGCATCGATCCAGTCGTTGGAATGGACCGTCAACGCGTACACCCTGTCCTACGCCGTGCTGCTGCTGACGGGCGCGGCGCTCGGTGACCGCCTCGGCCGCAAGCGCATGTTCATGGCCGGGATCGGCCTGTTCACCATCTCCTCGGCCGCCGCCGCGCTGGCGCCGTCGATCGGTCTGCTGATCCTCGCCCGCGCGACGCAGGGCGCGGGCGCAGCCATCGCGACGCCGTTGACGCTCACGCTGCTGGCCGACGCGTTCCCGCCGGCCCGGCGCGGGGTCGCGCTCGGCGTCTGGTCCGGCGTCAGCGGAATCGCCGTGGCGCTCGGCCCACTCGTCGGCGGGGGCATGGTCCAGGCCGCGTCCTGGCACTGGATCTTCTGGATCAACGTTCCCATCGGCCTGGCCCTGGTTCCGCTCGCCGGCCTGCGCCTCGTCGAGAGCCACGGTCCGACCCAGGCACTTGATCTCCCGGGGCTGGCCCTGGGATCGACTGGGCTGTTCGGAATCATCTTCGGCCTGATCCGCAGCCAGTCGCTGGGGTGGGGCGCCACGCAGGTCCTCGTGTCCCTGGCGGCCGGGGTGGCGCTGCTTGTGGCCTTCATCGTGCAGGAGCGGCGAACCGCGACGCCGATGCTCCCGCTCGAGTTCTTTGCCCGGCGCGGTTTTGCCGTGACCAACGCGGTGTCGCTGGCGATGTACTTCGGGATGTTCGGCTCGGTGTTCTTCCTCAGCCAGTTCCTGCAGAACGTCCTGGGGAACTCGCCGCTGGAGGCAGGCGTCAAGCTGCTGGTCTGGACCGGCGCCACGATGCTCGTCTCACCCCTGGCCGGGTACTTCTCCGAGCGGTACGGCAGCCGCCTGTTCATGGCGGCGGGGCTGGGCCTGCAGGCGATCGCGCTCGGCTGGCTGGCCGCCATGACCGGGGTCCACGAGAGCTACGTGAGCCTGATCGGCCCGTTCGTGCTGGGTGGGGCCGGAATGGCGCTGGTGTTCGCCCCGTCGGCCAACGCGGTGCTGGCATCGGTGCGCACCGACCAGGCCGGTCAGGCCTCCGGGGCCACCAACGCGATCCGCGAACTCGGCGGCGTGCTGGGCGTGTCGGTCCTGGCCACCGTGTTCACCAGCCACGGCGGGTATGGCTCGCCGCAGGCATTCGTCAACGGGCTCGTGCCGGCGCTGTGGATTGGGACCGCAGTCCTGGCCGTGGGAGCCCTCATCCCACTGCTGCTGCCGTTCAGCACACGGGCATCGGCGCAGGTCCAGGCCGCGGCCGAGGCGGCCGACGGGGAGGCGGCAACGCTCGCGCGGCTCACCCCGGCGACCGCCTGAGGGTGGCGTAGGATCGGCTTCCCTTCTCCGACGCAGCGATGGCCACCTCCTCAACACCAGCCCATCCGTCTCGTCAGCGCGTCCCGGCGGCCGAACGCCGGGACGCGCTGATCGAGGCTGCCGTGCACGAGTTCGCTCATGGCGGCCTGCACGGCACCCCGGTTGACCGGATCGCGCGGCGCGTCGGGGTTGCGCAGCCGTACGTGTTCAGCCTGTTCGGCTCCAAGCGCGACCTGTTCCTGGCGGCGGTGGAGCGTGACTTCCAGCGGGTCGGGGAGCTGTTCACCCGGGCCGCCGAGGAGTTCGATCCGGAGATCGCGCTCCCTGATGCCGACGTGCTCACGGCGATGGGCAACGCGTACGTTGAGATGCTCACCAACGACCGCGACTACCTCATGCTCCAGCACCAGGCCTACGCGGCCTGCGATGACGAGGTCATCCGCGGGCACGTCCGTGGCTGGTATGCCGGCCTGGTGGCACACGTGGAGCGTCTCTCCGGGGCTTCCCAGGAGCGCATCGACGAGTTCTTCCGCTACGGCATGTGGCTGAACGTCGCCGCGGCGCTGGGGGTGGCGGACCTGTCGGCCGGGTGCGAGTGGATGCGCGCCGAGGTGGCCGACGCGGGAGCGATGTCGCCCGGCGGCGAGCAGGCCCACGTCGCCCCGTCAAGTCAATGACTCAGCGGGGCATCTGCTCCGGGTAGCGGGGCAGCCCGTCGTCGGGGATGTCCTCCCAGTCCGCCGCGTAGGCGACGAACTGACGGGCGGAGGGGCGAATGCCGGGGTCGCCGTCGATCGCTCCCAGGCGCACGCCGACGCCCGGCGGGTCACCGGCGGTCTGGCTGTACAGGGCCGAGCCGCAGTCACCGCAGAAGAACTTGGCGGCGCCCGTCTCCGGTTGCCAGGATCGGATCCGGTCCTCGCCGCTGACGATGCGAAACGACCCGGGGGCGGTCCTGGCGTTCGCCGATGCTCCGGCCCCCGTGCGCCGCTGGCAGCGGGTGCAGTGGCAGTAGACCGCCGATACAAACCGCTCGCTGACCTCGAAGCGGACGGCGCCGCAGTTGCATCCGCCGGTGAGCGGCGGGCCGGTTCCAGGGGAGTCGGTCACGCCGCGACCCGCTGAGTGAGATCACGCTGTGGGTCGATGCGCCAGCGGTCGGCGACGTCCCGCAGCCGGACATCCAGCGTCCAGCGGTCAGGAAGCTCCTCTCCCGAGTGCTGGGGCGACGCGCCCTTGAGCGACATCGAGCCGGTGTTGTCCCCGAGGCGCCGGATCTCCCTGACGTCCTCGTCGGTGAGGCGCAGGTCGGCGGGCAGCGCGGCCAGCTCGGCGCGCTTGTCCTCGATGGTCCGGGCCGCGGGCCCGACCTCCTGGATGAGGGTCGGTGCGACGCAGGCGACGGCGTCATGGGCGAGGTTCCACTGGGAGGCGAGCTGGATCATGGTCAGCCCGGAGCGCTCGGCGATTGGCCGCATCCCGTCCAGCCGCTCACGGCCCGCCTCGATCCAGCCGGCGGGCCGGAAGCCGCGATGGTCGCCCCGGGCCAGCTCCTGCCCGGGCCGCAGGTCGTCGAAGAACAGCCCGCCGTAGTCGACCACGCGCGTGATGACCTGGACGCCGGCGGCAGCAGCCGCGCCGAGGCACAGCTCGCCGGGCCACGGCTCCAGCGGGTTGAGGATGATCATCGCCCAGTCGATCATCGCGCCGAAGCGCTCGAGGCAGTCGATCACGTCCAGCGTGAAGCCGTTGGCGGGTCCGGGCGCCACGCCGATCAGGCGCGTCAGCCCGGCATCGCGCAGTGCCGCCATCCCCTGCCACACGGCTTCACTGGTGTAGCCGGTGCGATCCGGGTTGTGGAGCAGCAGCAGGTCGAACCCGTCGATCCCGCAGCGCTCCAGGCTCCGCTCGGTCGCCATCCGCAGGAAGTCGCCGTAGCCCTCGGGACCCCGGAGGGCAGGATCGGTGAAACGGGGAAATCCCTTTGGGCCGTTGCGCTCCCCCTCATAGAAGTCGTGCCCGACGGCGCCGACGACGCACATCTGATCACGCGGGCGGCCGGCGATCGCCCGGCCCAGCATGCGGTCGGCCTCTCCGGTCCCATAGACGTCAGCGGTGAGCAACGTGTCGATCTGCTCGTCCGGACTGATCACGGCAAGGAGCCGATCATCGTCAAGCGCTTCGCCGAAGTGCATGAAGCGCCCTCCACTCCAGGTCCCGATGGCGACGCGGCCGGGATCACGATGTGATGGTGCCTGCGACATGACTGGCATGAGTCTAGGGATCCGGCGCAGGACGTCAGCTCGACCGGCGGCGGGCATCAGCGCTGTCGCCACCACCTACCGCTGAACAGGTCGCAGAACACGATCTCGTCCCGTCCGCAGGTGGTGACCACCTCCCAATAGCGCCGCCGCAGGGGCCGCTCAGTCCACCAGCGATCCTCGATCAACCACGACTCCCGGACCGCATCGACCTCCCGCCGATCGACCACGAGCGGGCGCCCTTCAGGAGACGCGTCCACCGCGACCCGCCGCGGAACCGAGAGTCTCCGGGGACCGGCCATCAGCTCTCAAAGGGCGCGAGCACGGCCCGACGTTCAGGGAAGCGTGAATCAGGATCGACCTCGAGCACCCGCAGCGCGGCCTCCGGCCCGGCCGCCACCCGCGCCTGGCGAATCGCCTCGCGCAAGCGGCCGGTACGAGCCGCCGCGGGATCCTCCAGCAGTGCCCGCTGATCGGAGGCCAGCGGACCGAAGCGCTCCACCGACAGCCTCAGCAGCTCTGCGGGCGCCGGCATCAGCGCCAGCTTCGGCGCGAGCGCCAGCCGCATCCGAACCGGATCGGCCAGGGCCTCACGGAACACGACCTGCTGGCGCCAGGTGCCGCCCTGCTCGACGAGCACCGCAGAGAGGACCACCGCCCGCAGTGTCCGGCCGCGCCGCTCCCGGCGCGCCAGCAGGCGATCGATCAGCAGGCCCAGCCCGCGCTCGAGCTGGATGCCGGATGCCGCCTCCGGCAGCTCGAGCGCCTCGCGCAGGAACTCCCCGGCCGGTCGCGGGCTGAGCTCGCTGTCGCCACCGCAGGCGAGCTCATGAGCGAGCAGCCCCTCCCTTCCAAAGCGATCGGCCAGCGCGGCGACGGGCAGGGCCGCGAGCTCCCCAAGCGTCTTGACCCCCAACCGCTCGAGGGCCTCAGGCAGATGAGCGAGCGTGGGCCGCGCCCGCAGGAGGGCCACCGGCAGTGAAGCCAGATAGGTCCGGGCCAGCTCACGACCGGTTTCGGCCCTTCCCCCTCCACCGACCATCTCCGGACGACGCGACCGAGCCCGGGTGGCCGCCGCCACCGCGGCGAACCGGGATGGCGCCACGCCATACCGCGCAGGGATCCGCAGCGCTTCCCGCACCGCCCGCAGCACCCCCTCGAGCCCGCCATGCAGCGCCAGCAGTCCACGTGCGTCGAAGCACACCAGCCCGGGGCGCTCCGGTTCGACCGCAGCTCCCACCGATTCCAGACGCACGAGCAGTCGCTCCCACAGATCGGCGACTCCAGCCGGGTCAGGCGGGATGAGGGTCAGGCGCGGGCACCTGGCCAGCGCCTCCCCCAGGCGCATCCCCGGGTGGATGCCAAACGCCTCGGCCGACAGCGAGACCTCACCGATCTGCTGCGTTCCACCCGGTTCCGGCGCCAGCGCCACCGGACTGTGCAGGAGCTCACCGCGATCCCCCAGGGCGGTCGTCAGGGCAAAGCGCGGGATCAGTACACAGACGATCATCGAACGTATGTTCGCAGAAGATGCGGACGTCTCCGCCGGAGAGCCATCGCGCCGGTTTCGTCCGGCGCGTCGTTCACGATGGCCGACCCGTGAGCTCACTTCGCTCCCCCACCACCCGCACGCCCGGCTCCCCCACCACCGGCTCGCTCGCCTCCCCCACCACCCGCACGCCCGGCTCCCCCGCCACCCGCTCACCCAGATCCCCCACCACCCGCACGCCCGGCCCCCGCACCAACCGCTCCGTGCTCCGGGCCTGGCAGGTGCGGGCGCTCGCGGCGATGGACCAGTGGGAGAGCGGGCCCTTCCTGATCTCGGCTGCTCCGGGTGCGGGCAAGACACGCCCGGCGCTCGAGTTCGCACGCACCCAGCTGGAGACGGGAGCGGCCGGTGCCGTCGTCGTCGCCTGCCCCACCGCGCCACTGACCCGCCAGTGGGCGAGGGCGGCGCATGAGCTGGGGATCGACCTCGCTCCGGACGCCGACTCGCCCCGTCCGCCGAGAGGCTTCCACGGCGTCTCGGTCACGTACGCCAGGATCGCCAAGGCACCCCGCCGCTGGGCGTCCGCGCTCCCGCGCCGCGCGCTGGTGATCGCCGACGAGGCGCACCACCTCGGCGAGGAGTTGGCCTGGGGCACCGGCTTCTCCCGCGCGTTTGAGACCAGCGACCGCTGGCTGCTGCTCTCCGGCACTCCCTTTCGCTCCGACGCCACGCCGATTCCGGGCGTCAGCTACGACTCCGATGGACTGGCCGAACCTGATGTCTCCTACAGCTATGCCGAGGCCGTCGCCGACGCCGTCTGCCGTCCGGTGTGCTTTGTCGCCTATGACGGCTCGCTGTCGTGGCGCAGCGGCGACGACGTGATCGAGACGAGCTTCGAGACCGTCCTCTCCACCCGGGAGGCGAGTCGCCGCTACCGAACGGCGATCTCGACCGAGCTCCCGGACGGCCTGCCCCGGATCCTGCAGGAGGCCGACGTCAAGCTGCGGGCGCTGCGCCAGGAGGGGCACCGCGATGCGGGCGGCCTCGTCGTCGCCGCCGACTCCGAGCACGCCCGGCGGGTCGCCAAGCTCCTGCGCGAGGCGACCGGTCGCGTCCCGCTCGTCGTGCTCCACACCGAGCCGCGGGCGGCGGCCAAGCTGGCCGCGTTCACGAGCTCCACCGACCCGTGGATCGTCGCGGTCAACATGGTGTCCGAAGGCGTCGACATCCCGCGACTGCGGGTCGGCGTGTATGCGACCGCGGCCAAGACCCCGCTGATCTTCCGTCAGATCGTCGGCCGCTTCGTCCGCACCACCCCGTCCCACCCACACCGCCCGGTCGAGCCCAGCTGGCTGTACGTCCCGGCCGACCCAGTGCTGCGCGACCATGCCGCCACCATCGAGCACGAGCTGCGCGGCTCGCTGCGCCGCCGTGGGGAGGCGGATGAGTTCGCGCTCGACGAGCGCGAGGAGCGCCGGGAGACCGAGCGCACCGCCGCCCCGGAGTTCGTTCCCCTCAGCGCCGACGTGGCCCCGCAGATGACCCTGTTCGGCACCCCGGAGCCCGGCGCGCCCGCCACGGTCCCCAGCCCCGCGGCCGCCCGCTGGGCGACGGCGATCGCCGCTCCGGCGGGCTCCGCTCCCGCCGCGGACGCGAGCGACGGGGAGCCCGGCAGCGACGCACCGCGGGAGATCCCCGCGTTCGAACGCCGGGCGCAGCTGCGCGAGGAGCGCCACCGCCTCGTGTCGGAGGTCCGGCGCCGCGACGGGACCAGCCACCGCGAGATCAACGCCTGGCTGAACCGCCAGCTGGGAATCTCCAGCGTCGAGGAGGCGACCCTGGCCGACCTGGAGCGCTCGGTCGAGCTGCTCGTCGGCAAGCTGAGCCGCCGCCGCTGACCCGCCGCCGGTTCCAGCCGCACCCGTCCGCTCCGCCGGCAGCCAGATCCCCGCGCGATCTGGGTATCCCGGTTGTCGGTGGACGGCCTCAGGCGGGTGGCTATATGCTCGCCCGCCCCGACGAGAGGAGAACACTGACGTGCCGGATCTGACTGACATGGCGGTTGGCGGCATCCGCACGCTGCGGGCCTTCGGACAGCGCATTCCGGTTGCCGGCGGCATCCTCGCCCAGTCGCTCCATGACGCCGTGAGGGGGCATCCGGTGCTGATCACCGGCGCCTCCTCCGGCATCGGGAAGGTCACCGCGCTGGAGATCGGCAGGGCGGGGGGAACCGTCCTGCTGGTGGCGCGCACGCGGGAGAAGCTGGAGGACGTGGCCGAGCAGGTGCGGGAGCTCGGCGGCACCGCTCACGTGCATCCGTGCGATCTGAGCGAGCCCGACGACATCGATCGGATGGCCGAGGAGGTGCTGACCGCCCACGGGCACGTCGACATCCTGGTCAACAACGCCGGCAAGTCGATCCGCCGCTCCGTCGACCGCTCCTACGACCGCTTCCACGACTACCAGCGCACGATGGCGCTCAACTACTTCGCGCCGGTCAAGCTGATCCTGAACCTCCTTCCGGTCATGCGCGAGCAGGGCTCGGGACACATCATCAACATCTCGACGATTGGGCTGCAGGTCAACACGCCACGGTTCGCCGCCTACCTGGCCTCCAAGGCGGCGCTTGACGCGTTCTCCCGGTCGATTGGGCCGGAGATCATCGGCGACGGTGTTCACATCACGACCGTGTACATGCCGCTGGTGCGCACGCCGATGATCGCTCCCACCAAGGCGTACGACCGACTGCCCGTGGCCAGCCCGGAGGATGCGGCCTCGATGGTCACCGAGGCGATCCGCAAGCGACCCAAGCGCATCACCACGACCCTGGGCAGCATCGGGCAGCTCACCTATGCGATCGCCCCGGGAGCTCAGGATCTCGTGGTCAACCGCGCCTACCAGTTGTTTCCGGAGAGTGGCGAGCCCGTCGACCGCCGCCGCGAGGCCGAGCAGCGTGCCTTCGCCCAGGCCACCCGCGGCGTGCACTGGTAGCTCGGCACCGGCTCGGGCGCCTACGTGACCAACGCCAACGACGGTGATCGACACCGCCTCCCGGCGGATGACGAACACGATCCCCCTCGGCGCGGGCACCACGGCCAGATGCGATCGTCCGGGCCCAGGGCGCCGGCGACCCTCAGCTGCGCATCAGCGCAGCGAACGCGTCGGCGCCCACGTTCCCCCCGGACAGCACCACTCCCACCCGCTGACCCGCCACCGGAACCGCACCGGCCAGCAGGGCCGCCAGCCCGCACGCGCCGCTCGGCTCCACCACCAGCTTCATCCGCTCGAACAGGAGCCGCATCGCGGCGACGATCTCGTCATCCCCCACCGTCACGACCTGATCAACCCGCTCCCGGATGACCGGCCACGTCAACTCGCCCGGCGCCGCCGTCTGCTGGCCGTCGGCGATCGTCCGGCCCACCTCGACCCGCTCGCGCTGCCCGCTCGCCAGCGAACGCGCGACGTCGTCTGACGCCGCCGGCTCGACGCCGATCACCCGCGTCCCGGGTGCGAGCGCCGTCACAACCGTGGCGCAGCCGGAGATCAGCCCGCCGCCTCCCACCGGAACGACGACCGCGTCGAGCCCCTCTGGAGCCTGCGACAGCAGCTCGAGCGCGACCGTTCCCTGCCCGGCCATGACCGCCGGATCGTCGTACGGGTGCACCAGCGTCAGGCCGCGCTCGGCCGCCAGCGCGCGCATCAGCGCCTCGCGGTCGTCGCGGTAGCGGTCGAACTCCACCACCTCGGCCCCGTAGCCCTCGGTCGCCGCCCTTTTCAGCGCCGGGGCGTCGGAGGGCATCAGGATGACCGCGTGCGTCCCGCACAACCCGGCGGCGAGGGTCACCGCCTGCGCATGATTGCCGGATGACGCGGCGCAGACGCCACGCGCCCGCGCCTCCGGGTCAAGCGACGCCACCGCGTTGTAGGCGCCGCGGAACTTGAAGGCGCCGCCACGCTGGAAGGTCTCGCATTTGAACCACAGCTGGGCGCCCACCTGCGAGTCGACGGCATGCGACGTCAGCACCGGCGTCCGGTGCGCGACCCCGTCCAGACGTGCGGAGGCCCGGCGAACGTCCTCGAGCTCCAGGACCGCGTCCGCCGCCGTCACGGCCGACCTCCTAGGCGGTGGTCGTGCGCTCGGCGTCGTGCATCAGCCGGCCGACCGACACGGCGGCGAGATGCTGATGGCGCAGGGTGCTCAGGAGCTTGTCGACCAGCGGCTGGACGCCATTGGCGTTGGCAACCGTGACCTCCACCACCTCGCCGGGGTGCAGGAACCCCAGCTGGTCATCGGCGTCCTGGACCCGGACGGCACCGGCCACGAGCTTGCCGCCGGCGCCATGCGCCACGAGCCACTGGCCGAGGCTCGGCCCGTTTGACGCATACAGGAAGTGACGGCCGTCGCGCATCATCACGCTCAGGCGGCGCAGCTGGCCGCGCGCCCCCAGCCACCGCACCAGGCCTCCGCCCGGCAGCCATGGGAGCGCCTGGTCGTGGTAGCTGTACACGGTGGTGACCACCGGTCCGGACGGTTGTCCCACGGCAAACGACGCGTGGATGCCGTAGGCCGACAGGGTGCTGGCGAGCGTCGGCACCTGCGTCCCGGGGGCGTCGATCAGCACGCCGACCTCCGGCCGGTTGGTGTCGACGGTCGTCACCGGGCGGATGTGCGCGATGTGGGAGACCAGCGAGTACGACGCCCCGGTCGTCAGTGTCCAGCCGGCGACAGCGAGCACCGCCACCAGCGAGGCGGCAGCCCGTGCCGTCCGCGCGCGCCAGGCCGGCATCGGCACCACGTGGCGCTCGTTGGACAGGATCAGCGACGCCGTCGACGGGCGACGGGCGAATGAGCCATCCGGCTCCGGGCGGCTCTCCAGCGCGCGCGTGATCGCCGGCACCAGGTCGGACTCCCGCCGGGCGACCTGGGCCAATCCGAACCGCTCCATGGCCTCGTCGGCGGCGCGGACATGGCCGTAGCTGAAGCCGTAGGAGACGACCGGGCAGCCGCGGATGATCGCCTCCAGCACGGTCAGCCCCGCGCTGGAGTGCACGAGCACATCGGCGGCGGCCATCACGTCACCCATCCGGTCCGTGAACCCCATGACCCGCAGCCGCGGCTCGTCTCCGAATCGCCCCACCACCTTGGCGCGGAGCCGGTCGTTGCGCCCGCACAGGCAGAGCACGGTCGCATCCTCGAACTCGAGCGCAGCCCGCGTGGCGCCGAGCAGATCGCCGACGCCCCAGCCGCCGCCGGAGACGGCGATGACGCGGTCCTCGGCGGGCAGCCCCAGCGACCGGCGGGCATCCCCGCGCGAGCGGGCGGCGAGGAAGGCCGGCGCCGTCGGCGGCTTGGCCCAGCGGACACTGCCGGGCCCGGCGATCCGCTCCACCTCCTCGGCGGACTCAGGATGGGTGATGAAGTGCAGGTCGATGCCGGGATGGGCCCAGAACTGCAGTCCGGCGAGGTCGGTGATCGACGAGTAGGCCGGCACCTTCAACTTCCCGCGATGGCGCAGCTCGCCGAGCACGGCCGTCACGCCCGGGTACGTCGACACGATCACGTCCGGATCATGCGCGCGGATCAGCCGCATCAGCCCGCGCTGGCCGAACAGCATCAGCAGCTTGCGCGCCAGCCAGCGCGTCGGCGCGACGTTCATGAACAGCCGGTACTGGAAGTCGAACCACCACGGCATGAACGTGAACATGAACCACGAGTTCTCGCGCAGCAGCTTGGTCAGGAACGGCCCCATCGCGGGCAGCCCGTTGACGATCGACACCTGCGCGTCCGGGTCCTCGTCCTTGAACTCGCGCGCGACGGCGCGCGCCGGGAGATCGTGGCCCTCGCCGATGTCGGCGGAGATGATCAGCACCTGGCGCGGCTTGGCCTCGGCGTCGGGCTCCCCGGCGGGAATGACCGCGGCCTCCTCCTCGTCGTTCTCGGCCCGTCGCCGCTCGAGCCGCCACGCGATGTACCGCCGCACCCCCTCCGCGAACGGGGTGGCGGCGCGCCAGCCCAGCTCGCGCTCGGCGCGCTCGGAGGAGACGATCTTTCCGCCGAAGTCACCGGGGCGCGCCGGAGTGTGGACGATCTCGACGTCGCCCATCTCCTCCTTGATCGTCTCGGCGATCTGCTTGATCGTCACGGTCTCGTCGGA